>NZ_JBSGYQ010000057.1:0-48302 GCF_053610585.1 Streptomyces sp. NPDC054887
GCCGCCCGGTGGATTCCGGACGGCCGCCCCTTCGGCGTGACAGTGGAGCCTCAGACGAGCGCGCCGCCGGGCAGCTCGACCTTGGCGCCGAGTTCCACGAGCTTCTCCATGAAGTTCTCGTAGCCGCGGTTGATCAGGTCGATGCCGTGGACCCGGGACGTGCCCTGGGCCGCGAGGGCCGCGATCAGGTACGAGAAGCCGCCGCGCAGGTCGGGAATGACCAGATCGGCGCCCTGGAGCTTCGTCGGGCCGCTGACGACCGCCGAGTGCAGGAAGTTGCGCTGGCCGAAGCGGCAGTCGCTGCCGCCGAGGCACTCGCGGTAGAGCTGGATGTGCGCACCCATCTGGTTCAGCGCGGAGGTGAAGCCCAGACGCGACTCGTACACCGTCTCGTGGACGATGGAGAGACCCGACGCCTGCGTGAGGGCGACGACCAGCGGCTGCTGCCAGTCCGTCTGGAAACCGGGGTGTACGTCGGTCTCCAGGGCGATGGCGTTGAGCGGGCCGCCCGGGTGCCAGAAGCGGATGCCCTCGTCGTCGATCTCGAACGCGCCGCCGACCCGGCGGTAGGTGTTCAGGAAGGTCATCATCGAGCGCTGCTGGGCGCCGCGCACGTAGATGTTGCCCTCGGTCGCGAGCGCCGCGGACGCCCAGGAGGCCGCCTCCAGGCGGTCCGGGAGCGCGCGGTGGTTGTAGCCGCCGAGCGATTCCACACCGGTGATCCGGATGGTCCGGTCGGTGTCCATGGAGATGATCGCGCCCATCTTCTGCAGTACGCAGATGAGGTCCTCGATCTCCGGCTCCACGGCCGCGTTCGACAGCTCGGTGACGCCCTCGGCCAGCACGGCCGTCAGGAGCACCTGCTCCGTCGAGCCGACGGACGGGTACGGCAGCCGGATCTTGCAGCCGCGCAGCCGCTGCGGGGCCTCCAGGTACTGGCCGTCCGCGCGCTTCTCGATCGTCGCGCCGAACTGCCGCAGCACCTCGAAGTGGAAGTCGATCGGCCGGCCGCCGATGTCGCAGCCGCCGAGGCCCGGGATGAAGGCGTGGCCGAGGCGGTGCAGCAGCGGGCCGCAGAACAGGATCGGGATGCGCGAGGAGCCCGCGTGCGCGTCGATGTCGGCGACGTTGGCGGACTCGACGTGGGACGGGTCGAGGATCAGCTCACCCGGTTCCTCGCCGGGCCGGACCGTCACGCCGTGCAGCTGGAGCAGTCCGCGTACGACGCGCACGTCCCGGATGTCGGGAACGTTGCGCAGTCGGCTGGGTCCGCTGCCGAGGAGCGCGGCGACCATCGCCTTCGGCACCAGGTTCTTCGCGCCGCGGACGCGGATCTCGCCCTCGAGCGGGGTGCCGCCGTGGACAAGCAGTACATCGTCAGTGCCGGTCATGGATCTCGCGTTCCGGAGTTGTCGGACAGGTGGCCAGAGAAAAGAGTAAGGGGCGACTACCCCTGTGCCATAAGGGCAAGCGGCCTTCACGTATGTCATGAATGAGACACAACACGCTCCGCACAGCAGCCTCTGCGGAGGGTGACGTTCCGGGTGTGCGCGCTCCCACTGCTGCGATGCGCCCTGAGCTGCGCACCGTCCACCACCGCCGTCCGCTCCCCCCGGAGGGCGAATGTGCGGGATCATGTCTGCCATGACGGAGGTGTCCTCGCTCACAGGACGGCTGCTGGTGGCCAGCCCGGCCCTGGCGGACCCCAATTTCGACCGCGCGGTGGTGCTCCTCATCGACCACGACGACGAGGGCTCGCTCGGCGTGGTCCTCAACCGCCCGACGCCGGTGGGCGTCGCGGACATCCTGCTGCCCTGGGCGGGGCTCGCGGGAGACCCCGGCGTCGTCTTCCAGGGCGGCCCGGTATCGCTGGACTCCGCGCTCGGCGTCGCGGTGATACCCGGCGACGAGGGGCCTTCGCCGGGTTCCCGGCCGCGCGCGAACAGGGGCGACCCCATCGGCTTCCGGCGCGTGCACGGCGCCATCGGCCTGGTCGACCTGGAGGCCCCGCCGGAACTCCTCGCGGCGGCCCTCGGTTCGCTGCGCATCTTCGCCGGGTACTCGGGCTGGGGGCCCGGTCAGCTGGAGGAGGAGCTGAAGTCCGGCGCCTGGTACGTAGTGGAGTCGGAGCCCGGCGACGTGTCGTCGCCGGAGCCGGAGAGTCTGTGGCGCGCCGTGCTGCGGCGGCAGCGCAGCAAGCTCGCGATGATCGCGACGTATCCGGACGATCCGAGCCTGAACTGAACCGGCCGGGGGTGGGTACCCTTGGACGCCATGAGCACTCTTGAGCCCGAGCCCGAGCGCGGGGCAGGTACGGGGACCCTCGTCGAGCCGACGCCGCAGACCTCGCGCGGCGACGGAGACCACGAGCGGTACGCCCATTACGTCCAGAAGGACAAGATCATGGCGAGCGCCCTCGACGGTACGCCCGTCGTCGCGCTCTGCGGCAAGGTCTGGGTCCCGGGCCGCGACCCGAAGAAGTATCCCGTCTGTCCGATGTGCAAGGAGATCTTCGAGTCCCTGGGCGCGGGCGGCGACAAGGACAAGGGTGGCAAGGGCGGCAAGGACGGCGGCAAGAAGTAGTACGGAGCAGGAGTACGGGGACGGCCCCCGCGGCGCGCACCAACGCGCCGCGGGGGCCGTTCGCGTTGCACGGGGTGCTCCTGCCGGTCACAAGGTGGTGGAGAGGTGGTTCAGACCTCTTGTCGGCTCACGGCGGGCCGCTCTAGATTCCTGCCTGTTGTGCAGCGCGAAACCGACGTTGCGTATGTTGCAACGCCGACTCGACAGGAGTCCCGGATGAAGCTCTCCGCCCGCATCGCCCTCCCCGCGGCCGCCCTCGTACTGGCCGGCCTCACTGCCTGCGCCCCCCAGACCTCCGACAACAGCGCCAAGAACGACGAGAAGAGCGGCACTCTGCGCGTCTGGCTCTTCCAGGAGGTCGCCAACGGCCCCAAGCAGAAGGTCGTCGACCGTGCCGTGGAAGCCTTCCGCGCGCGGCACGAGGACGCCGACGTCGAGATCGAGTACATACCGGTCGAGACCCGCGCCCAGCGCATCAAGGCCGCCTTCAACGACCCCAAGAGCGCCCCGGACCTCGTCGAGTACGGCAACACCGACACCGCCGGATACGTGAAGGACGGCGGACTCGCGGACATCACCGGGGAGTTCGGCGCGTGGCCGGACGCCCGGGACACCGACCCCGCGGCCGAGCGCTCGGTGACCGTCGGCGGCAAGGTGTACGGCGCCCCGTTCTTCGTCGGCGTACGGGCGCTGTACTACCGCACCGACGTCTTCCGGGAGCTGGGTCTGAAGCCGCCGAAGTCGCAGGCCGAACTCGTCGCCACCGCAAAGAAGATCCGCGCGGCGAAGCCGCGGATGTACGGGCTGGCGGTCGGCGGCGCCTACACGTACGGCGCGATGCCGTTCATCTGGGCGCACGGCGGCGAGCTCGCCGAGGAGCGCGGCGGGACGTATACCTCCGCCATCGACAGCCCCGCCGCCCGCAAGGGCATCACGGCGTACACGTCCCTCTTCGGGCCCGACAACTGCCCGGCCGCCAAGTGCGCCGAGATGGGCGGCAACGACACCGTCACCGCCTTCGCGTCCGGCAGGGCGGGCATGGCGATCGGCGGCGACTTCAGCCGCGCCGCCGTGGAGGCGGGCAAGGTCAGGGGCAAGTACGCCGTGGTGCCGCTGCCCGGCGTCAGGGCGGGCGAGATCGCGCCGGCCTTCGCGGGCGGCAACAACCTCGGGGTCCTCAAGAGCAGTTCGCACCGCACGCTCGCCGTCGGCCTGCTGAAGGAACTGGCCGGCAAGAAGACGCAGGGGGAGCTCTTCGACGCCATGGGCTTCCTGCCGACGTACACGGACGTGCGCGAGGCGGCGGCGAAGAAGGAGCCGTTCGCCGAGCCGTTCATCAGGACGCTCGCGGCGGGCGCCAAGGCGGCTCCGGCGTCTCCCGGATGGGCGCAGATCGACTCGTCGCTCGTCCTGCCGACGATGTTCCAGGAGGTCGTCAGCGGCCGCAAGGACGTGGCGGCGGCCTCCGGCGACGCGGCGAGGAAGATGAACGAAGCGTTCGGCGCGGCGCGTTGAGCCGTACGCACCCCCTCGCACGCGGCGGCTGGACGCCCTGGCTCTACCTCGCGCCCGCGCTGGCCGTCCTGGGCGGCCTGCTCCTCTACCCGATCTACCAGCTCGGCCTGATTTCCTTCCTGGAGTACACGCAGGCACAGGTCAGCGGCGGCGAGCCGACCACCTTCAAGGGCCTCGGAAACTACGCCACCCTCTTCGGGGACCCCCAGTTCTGGCAGGTGCTCCTCGCGACGGTCGTCTTCGCGGCGGCCTGCGTCCTCGCCACGCTGTCCGCCGGCTGCGCGCTGGCCGTGCTGCTGACGCGCGTACGGGCCGTGCCCCGGCTCGCGCTGATGACGGCCGCGCTCGGCGCGTGGGCCACTCCGGCCGTCACGGGGTCCACCGTCTGGGTGTTTCTCTTCGACCCGGACTTCGGTCCCGTCAACAGGGTGCTGGGGCTGGGCGACCACTCGTGGACGTACGGGCGCTACAGCGCCTTCGCGCTCGTACTCCTCGAAGTCGTGTGGTGCTCGTTCCCGTTCGTGATGGTGACCGTGTACGCGGGCATCAGGGCGATCCCGGAGGAGGTGCTGGAGGCGGCGTCGCTCGACGGCGCCTCCCAGTGGCGGATCTGGCGGTCGGTCACGGCGCCGATGCTGCGGCCGATCCTGGTGGTCGTCACCATCCAGTCCGTGATCTGGGACTTCAAGATCTTCACCCAGATCTACGTCATGACCAACGGCGGCGGCATCGCCGGCCAGAACCTGGTCCTCAACGTCTACGCCTACCAGAAGGCGTTCGCGTCCTCGCAGTACAGCCTCGGCTCGGCCATCGGCGTCGTCATGCTGCTGATCCTCCTCGCCGTCACCCTCGGGTACCTGCGGCTGCTGCGACGGGAGGGAGAAGAGATATGACCTTCGTACGCAGTCCCCGGCGCCTCGCCGCCGAGGCCGCGGCCCTGCTGATCGCACTGGCCGTCGCCTTCCCGCTGTACTGGATGGTGCTTTCCGCCTTCAAACCGGCGGGCGAGATCCAGTCGGCCGAGGCCAGGCCGTGGACGCTTTCCCCGTCGCTCGATTCCTTCCGGCGCGTCTTCGAACAGCAGGAATTCGGCCGCTATTTCCTCAACAGCCTCTTCGTGGCGTCGGTCGTGGTGATCGCCTCCGCGCTGATCGCATTCCTGGCGGCCACCGCCGTGACCCGCTTCCGCTTCCGGTTCCGCACCACGCTTCTGATCATGTTCCTGGTGGCCCAGATGGTGCCGATCGAGGCGCTCACGATTCCGCTGTTCTTCCTCATGCGGGATTTCGGACAGCTCAACACGCTCGGTTCGCTGATCCTGCCGCACATCGCCTTCTCGCTGCCGTTCGCCGTCTGGATGCTGCGCGGCTTCGTGAAGGCCGTTCCCGAGGCGCTGGAGGAGGCGGCGTACCTCGACGGCGCGAGCCGCTCGCGCTTCCTGTGGCAGATCCTCTTCCCGCTCGTCTTCCCCGGCCTCGTCGCGACGAGCGTCTTCTCCTTCATCTCCACCTGGAACGACTTCCTCTTCGCCAAGTCCTTCATCATCAGCGACACCTCGCAGTCGACACTCCCGATGGCCCTGCTGGTCTTCTTCAAACCGGAGGAGAACGACTGGGGCGGGATCATGGCAGCGTCGACGGTGATGACCGTCCCGGTGCTCGTCTTCTTCGTACTCGTACAGCGACGCCTGGTCTCGGGACTGGGCGGAGCGGTTAAGGACTGACGCCATGCTCGATCTGGTACCGGCTCCCGGAGCCGCACCCTGGGCGCCCCCCGCCCAGGGCCACTACCCCCTCGGCCACGACACCGCCCTGTTCGCCCGCCCCGGCACCGAGGGCGTCGCCCGCTGGATCCGCGCCACGATCGGCGCCGCCACCGGGCTGCTGTTCCCGGACGGCACGGACCGCGACACCGAACGCGACAGCGGCAGCAACCGCGTCGAACTGCGCATCGACCACGAGACCGGCCGGGACCTCGGCCCCGAGGGCTACCGCCTCGTCGTCGACGGCTACCTCGTCCTCATCGAGGCCGGCAGCGCGGCGGGCGTCTTCTGGGGCGCGCAGACGCTCCGTCAACTGCTCGGCCCCGACGCGTTCCGCCGGGCGCCCGTCGACCCCGCGCGGAAATGGTCCGTACCGATGGTCGCCATCGAGGACAGGCCGCGCTTCGCCTGGCGCGGGCTGATGCTCGACGTGTCACGCCATTTCATGCCCAAGGACGGCGTGCTGCGTTATCTGGATCTGCTCGCCGCGCACAAGCTCAACGTCTTCCACTTCCACCTCACCGACGACCAGGGCTGGCGCATCGAGATCAAACGCCACCCGAAACTGACGGAAACGGGCGCGTGGCGGACGCGCACCAAATGGGGCCACCGGGCGTCGGACCTGTGGACCGGGACACCGCACGGCGGTTACTACACGCAGGACGACATCCGAGAGATCGTCGCGTACGCCGCCGAACGGCATATCACCGTCGTCCCCGAAATCGACATTCCCGGCCATTCGCAGGCGGCCGTCGCCGCGTATCCGGAACTCGGCAACACGGACGTCGCCGAGACCCCCGCCGTCTGGGACACCTGGGGCATCAGCCCCCACGTACTCGCGCCCACCGACGACACCCTGCGCTTCTACGAGGGCGTCTTCGAGGAAGTCCTCGCCCTCTTCCCCTCCGAGTTCGTCCACATCGGCGGCGACGAGGCGCTGAAGGACCAGTGGCGGCGGTCCCCGGTCGCGCAGGCCCGGATCGAGGAGCTCGGCCTCGCGGACGAGGACGAGCTCCAGTCGTGGTTCGTCCGGCACTTCGACACCTGGCTCACCGCGCGCGGCCGCCGGCTGATCGGCTGGGACGAGATCCTGGAAGGCGGCCTCGCACCGGGGGCGGCCGTCTCCTCCTGGCGCGGGTACGCGGGCGGCATCGCCGCCGCACGGGCCGGGCACGACGTCGTCATGTGCCCCCAGCAGCACGTGTACCTCGACCACCGCCAGGACGGCGGCCCGGACGAGCCGATGCCCATCGGGTACGTGCGCACGCTGGAGGACGTCTACCGCTTCGAGCCGGTGCCGCCGGAGCTCACACCCGACGAGGCGCGGCACGTCCTGGGCGCCCAGGCGAACGTGTGGACGGAGGTGATGGAGGATCAGCGCCGCGTCGACTACCAGACCTTCCCCCGCCTCGCCGCGTTCGCCGAGGTCGTCTGGTCGCAGCTCCCGGCGCCCGCCGAACGCGACTTCGCCGGATTCCAGGCCCGCATGGCGGCGCACTACGCACGGCTCGAGGCGCTCGGCGTCGAGTACCGGCCCCCGGGCGGCCCGCTGCCGTGGCACAAGCGCCCCGCGCCCGGCGGCGACCCGGCGATTCTCGGACGCCCGATCGAGGGGTCGCCCCCAAACGTGTGAGCCGTGGAGCAAGGACCGTGCCCCGGTGTGCCGGGCCTGGGACCGTGGAGACACCCCGGCTCGGCACGAGTCGCAAGCACCGCAAGAGCAGCCAAAGGCAACCAACCAGCTCTGACCGCCCACGTAGTACGAAAGCGGACCTATGCCCTGGCCGGGGACGAGGGACCCCTAGTGGACCCTCGCGTCGGTCGGTTCGCAAGATGTGCCAGAGTTGCCTCGTCCGGACTGTGAGCACGTACCGTACGGCGCAACAGGCGGGACAGCCGGGACACCGGGAAGGGGCAGCTGGGTTGACCACGCACGCACCGCAGGCGGCGCAGTTCGTGACGCTCCCGGCCTCGCTCGACGAGGCCGTGGCGGCACTCACCGCCATGCCTGCCGCCGTGCCCGTCGCGGGCGGCACGGACCTGATGGCATCCGTGAACTCCGGACGACTGCGGCCCGCCGCACTGGTCGGGCTCGGCCGGATCAGCGAGATCAGGGGCTGGCAGTACCAGGACGGAAACGCGCTGCTCGGCGCCGGTCTCACGCACGCCCGGATGGGACGGCCCGACTTCGCGGCCCTCATCCCGGCGCTCGCGGCGGCCGCGCGCGCCGCCGGCCCGCCCCAGATCCGCAACGCGGGCACCCTCGGCGGCAACATCGTCACCGCCGCGCCCACCGGCGACACGCTGCCCGTGCTGGCCGCCATGGAGGCGACGCTGGTGATCGCGGGCCCCGGCGGCCGCCGCGAGATCCCCGTCTCCCACCTCCTCGCGGGCCGGGAGATGCTCGGCGCGGGCGAGCTGATCGGCTTCGTGCGCGTACCCCTGCTGCACGCCCCCCAGGTGTTCTTCAAGGCCACCGGCCGCACCGGCCCCGGCCGCGCCACCGCGTCCCTCGCCCTCGTCCTCGACCCGGCGCGGCGCGAGGTGCGGTGCGCGGTGGGCGCCATCGCGCCGATGCCGCTGCGTCCGCTGGAGGCGGAGCGCTGGATCGCCTCCCTGATCGACTGGGACGCGGACCGCAAGCTGGCCCCCGACGCCTGCGCGGCCTTCGGCGAGTACGTGGCCGCCGCGTGCATCCCCGACCCGGCCCCGCCGGCCGACGGCACGGAGCCGGCCGCGCTCCCACCCGCTGTACTGCACCTGCGGCGCACCGTCGCCGCACTGGCCCGACGAGCGCTGGGGAGGGCACTGGCGTGAGCGAGAACGAGACCCCCGGAACGCCGAACCCCGGCGGCTGGCAGCCGACCCCGCAGGGCGGCGAGTACGACGCCGAGGCCACCGCGTTCGTCCACCTGCCGGAGGGAATGACGGACTTCGGCGCGTACGGCGACCCCCTCGCCGCGCCCGGCCACGACTACGTGCCGCCGCAGATCCCGGCCGCGACCGATCCGGGCGCCTGGTCGGCGTCGCCGGGCGGGACGCGCTGGCCGGAGCCGGAGGCCGCGCAGCCGTACGAGGCCGGGGCGACCGGCCAGTGGAGCTTCGAGTCCGCCCCCGAGCCGACGCCCCCCGTGGCGTCCGAACTCACGGGCCAGTGGACGATCCCGGTGGCCCGTGGCGACCTCCCCGACGAGTCGGGCGAGTTCACGACCTCCGCCCTGGCGTCCCACTGGAACACCGGGCACGCGCCGGAGACCCTGCCCGGCGGCGCCCCCGCGCCCTGGGCGAACACCTCCGAGGCGTCCGGGACGCTGCCCGGCGGCGCCGCGGCCCCGTGGGCGACCACGCCCCCGGCCCAGGACTTCGAACCGGGTCCCGTCCAGGACTTCGAGCCCCACGCGCCCCAGCACCCCACCGCTCCCGAGCCGGAGCACGCCCCGGAGCACGAGCCGGCGCGGCGGACCGGCGCCGAAGCCGCCCCCCAGCACCCCGCACCAGGCGGGGACGTACCGGCGCACTCCCCGCAGCCCGCCGCACCCGACCACCCCGCGGAAGCCGCCGCAGCCGACCGCCCGACGCCCGGGGAGACGCCCGGGAGCGGCACCGGCGTCGAAGCCCCCGGAGCCGAGCCCGCCGCCACCGGGGCCCCGGACGCGCACGCCCCCGCCGCCGACCACCCCGGCACGGAGCCCACCGGCAGCCCGGTGGACCCCGCAGGAGACGTCCACAGCGAGCACCCGCACGCCTCCTACGTCCTGCGGGTGAACGGCGCCGACCGCCCGGTCACGGAAGCGTGGATCGGCGAATCACTCCTGTACGTTCTCCGCGAGCGCCTCGGCCTCGCCGGCGCCAAGGACGGCTGCTCCCAGGGCGAGTGCGGCGCCTGCGCGGTCCAGGTCGACGGCCGCCTCGTCGCCTCCTGCATGGTGCCCGCCGCCACCACGGCCGGCAGCGAGGTCCGTACGGTCGAGGGACTGGCCACCGGCGGGGAACCGTCCGACGTGCAGCGGGCCCTGGCCAACTGCGGCGCCGTCCAGTGCGGCTTCTGCGTACCCGGCATGGCCATGACGGTCCACGACCTGCTGGAGGGCAACCACGCCCCCAGCGACCTGGAGACCAGACAGGCCCTGTGCGGCAACCTCTGCCGCTGCTCGGGCTACCGCGGCGTTCTGGAAGCGGTCCGCGAGGTCGTCGCCGAGCGCGAGGCGACCGCCGCCGCCGAGGAAGCCCGCATCCCGCACCAGGCACCCCCCGGCGCGGGCGGCGTCCAGCAGCCCCGGCCGCAGGGCGACCCGCACGCAAACCACGAGCACCCGCACGACGGAGGCATGGCGTGAGCAACGACGCGGCCACCGCGACCAGCGCGACGGCGGTCGACGGCGTCCAGCCCGAGCGCGGCTCCGAGGCGCCGACCCGCGGCCTCGGCGCGTCCCTGGCGCCGGCCGACGCCCGCGCCAAGACGGAGGGCACGTTCCCGTACGCGGCCGACCTCTGGGCGGAGGGCCTGCTGTGGGCCGCCGTGCTGCGCTCGCCGCACGCCCACGCCCGGATCGTCGCCGTCGACACCTCCGCCGCGCTCGACATGCCCGGCGTGCGGGCCGTGGTGACCCACCAGGACGTCCCCGGCGACCCCGCGCACGGCCGGGGCGTGGCCGACCGCCCCGTCTTCGCCTCCGACCTGGTCCGCCACCACGGCGAGGCGATCGCCGCCGTGGCCGCCGACCACCCCGACACGGCCCGCCTGGCCGCCGCCGCCATCGCCGTCGAGTACGAGGTCCTCGAACCGGTCACCGACCCGGAGCAGGCCTTCGCCGCCGAGCCGCTGCACCCCGACGGCAACCTGATCCGCCACATCCCGCTGCGCTTCGGCGACCCGGAGGCCGTCGGCGAGGTGATCGTCGAGGGCCTGTACCGCATCGGCCGCCAGGACCCGGCGCCCATCGGCGCAGAGGCCGGCCTCGCGGTCCCGCGCCCGGACGGCGGCGTGGAGATCTACACCGCCTCCACCGACCCGCACACCGACCGCGACCGCGCCGCCGCCTGCTTCGGCCTGGAGCAGGAGCGGGTGAAGGTCGTCGTCACGGGCGTCCCCGGCGCGACCGGCGACCGCGAGGACGGCAGCTTCCAGATCCCGCTGGGACTGCTGGCCCTGCGGACCGGCTGCCCGGTCAAACTCGCCGCCACCCGCGAGGAGTCCTTCCTCGGCCACGCGCACCGCCACCCGACCCTCCTGCGCTACCGCCACCACGCGGACGCGGAGGGCCGCCTGGTCAAGGTCGAGGCGCAGATCCTCCTGGACGCGGGCGCGTACGCCGACGCCTCGTCCGAGTCCCTGGCGGCGGCGGTCTCGTTCGCCTGCGGCCCGTACGTCGTCCCGCACGCCTTCATCGAGGGCTGGGCGGTCCGTACGAACAACCCCCCGTCGGGCCACGTCCGGGGCGAAGGGGCCCTCCAGGTGTGCGCCGCGTACGAGGGCCAGATGGACAAGCTCGCGGCCAAGCTGGGCCTGGACCCGGCGGAACTGCGGCTGCGCAACGTACTGGCGACGGGCGACCTGCTGCCCACCGGCCAGACGGTGACGTGCCCGGCCCCGGTGGCCGAACTGCTGCGTTCCGTACGGGACTACCCGCTGCCCACCCTCCCCAAGGACACCCCGCAGGACGACTGGCTGCTGCCGGGCGGCCCGGAGGGCGCGGGCGAGCCGAGCGCCGTCCGCCGGGGCGTCGGCTACGCGCTGGGCATGGTGCACATGCTGGGCGCGGAGGGCGCGGACGAGGTCTCCACGGCGACGGTGAAGGTCCACGACGGCGTGGCGACGGTGCTCTGCGCGGCCGTCGAGACGGGCCAGGGCTTCACCACCCTGGCGCGCCAGATCGTCCAGGAGATCCTGGGCGTCGAAGAGGTCCACGTGGCTTCCGTGGACACGGACCAGCCCCCGGCGGGCGCCGCGACGCACGGCCGTCACACCTGGGTGTCGGGCGGCGCGGTGGAACGCGCGGCGAAGATGGTCCGCACGCAGCTGCTCCAGCCCCTGGCGCACAAGTTCGGCATGTCCACGGAGTTGCTCCAGATCGCGGACGGCAAGATCACGTCGTACGACGGAGTGCTGTCCACCACGGTGACCGAGGCCATGGACGGCAAGGAACTGTGGGCCACGGCCCAGTGCCGCCCGCACCCCACCGAGCCCCTCGACGAGTCGGGCCAGGGCGACGCGTTCGTGGGTCTGGCCTTCTGCGCGATCCGCGCGATCGTGGACGTCGACATCGAGCTGGGATCGATCCGCGTGGTGGAGATGGCGGTGGCGCAGGACGTGGGCCGCGTGCTGAACCCCGCCCAGCTGGCGACCCGTATCGAGGCGGGCGTGACGCAGGGCGTGGGCGCGGCGCTGACGGAGAACCTCCGCACCCCCCGGGGCCTCGTTCGCCACCCGGACCTCACCCATTACGCGCTGCCGACCTCCCTGGACGCGCCGGACATCCGCATCGTGAAGCTGGTGGAGGAGCGCGACGTGGTCGCCCCCTTCGGCGCGAAGCCGGCCAGCGCCGTTCCCGTGGTCACGTCGCCGGCCGCGATCGCCTCGGCGGTCCGCGCGGCCACCGGCCGCCCGGTCAACCGCCTGCCGATCCGCCCCCAGGCGGCGGTGGCGACGCCGACCCCGTAGCGGCCCGCCCCGGCTTTACGCGGCAGCGGCCGGGAGGAGACGGCGCCGGGTGCTCGCCGCAGGCCCCCGGACGCGACCACGCCGTACGGAGCCGCGGTACTCGTCCGTCCGGCCCCCGAGGAGTCGCTCCGGCGCGGCACCCGCCCGGCGTACCGCACGGCCGCCGCGCCCGCGCCGCAGCGCCCGGCACGTCCCCTTGCCCGGAGCCCTCGGCCGGGTCACGATGCGAGCACTGACCGGCGACCCGAGGGCGTGAGGCTTCGATGAGCAGCCACCTGCGAGCGGCGCGGCTGAGCCGGCGGCGGTTCGGGGCGCTGGTCGCCGCCGGGGCCGCCGGGGCGGCGGTGCCCGGCAGCGCGTCGGCCGGCGAGGCACTGCGGCGCGCGTACCTCGGCACGTACACCACGCAGCCCGGCGGCGGCAGCGGTATCGGGCTCGCCGCGTACCGGCCCCGCGGCGGGCGCCTGGTCTCCACCGGTGTGCTGGCCGGTCCGCAGAACCCCTCGTACCTCGCGCTCGCGCCCGACCGCCGCACGCTGTACGCCGTCGACGAGCGCGCCGAGGGCGCGGTCACGGCCGTGCGGGTGGGGGAGGGGCCGCCCGAGGTGCTGGGGCCCGCCCGCGCCACCGGGGGCGCGGACCCCTGCCATCTTTCGGTCCATCCCGGCGGGCGGTGGCTGCTGACCGCCAACTACACCGGCGGGAGCGTGTCCGTACACCCCGTCGGGCGCGGCGGCGGGCTCGGGGAGGCCACCGACGTCGTACGCCACACCGGCTCCGGGCCCGACCCCGACCGGCAGCAGGGCCCGCACGCGCACATGGTGGTCACGGACCCCGGCGGGCGGTACGTCGTCGCGGTGGACCTGGGGACGGACACCCTCCACACGTACCGGCTCGACGCGCGCACCGGGACACTGCGCGAACACGCCCGCGCCGCGACGAGGCCGGGCGCGGGGCCCCGGCACCTGGCGTTCCACCCCTCCGGCCGGTACGCGTACGTCGTCAACGAGCTGGACAGCACCGTGGTGGTGTGCGGCTACGACGCGCGTGACGGCGTCCTGACACCCGGCACCCCGCGGCCGACCGCGCCGCCGGGCGCCCGCACCGGCCGCAACTACCCGGCGGGCGTGGTGGTCTCGCCCGACGGGCGGTTCGTGTACGTCTCCAACCGGGGCCACGACAGCATCGCCGTCTTCGCCGCCGAATGCGGCGGCGCGGCGCTGCGGCCGGTGTCCGTCACGCCGTCCGGCGGCTCGTACCCCCGGCACATCGCCCTCGACCCGTCCGGCCGGCTCCTGTTCGCCGCCCACCAGAAGTCCGGCACGGTGACCGTGTTCCGGCCAGACCCGCGCACGGGCCGCCTCACCCCGGCGGGCCCGCCCCTCGCGGCACCGGTCCCGGTGTGCGTACTGCCGGTGTGACCGCGGTGGTGACCTGGAGGCCGTGGCGGGAATCGAACCCGCGTAACTCGCTTTGCAGGCGAGTCCCTGAACCACTCGGGCACACGGCCGTGTGCTGATGTCACGACCGTAGGGCGGCCCGTGGCAGCCCATCAAGGGATCCGGCCGCGCCGCAACGCGACTGCCACACCGCGTTCACACACGCCCGTGGTCGTACGACCAAAGGCCGAGCGCACAGTCGACCCAAGACAGGGTTCAAGCGCAGGTACGCCCCTTACTCTGGGCCAATGACCGCCCTGGAGCCACGCGACGCCGAGATCGCGCCCGCAGAAGACGTGACACCCCCGCGGCAGAGCGGCGTTCTCGGCAGGGACCATCGGGCGCTCAGCATCGGCATCATCGCGGTGGTCCTGCTCATCGCCTTCGAGGCGACCGCCGTCGGCACCGCGATGCCCGTCGCGGCGCGCGAGTTGAACGGCGTCTCGCTCTACGCGTTCGCGTTCTCCTCGTACTTCACCACCAGCCTCTTCGCCATGGTCCTGTCCGGGCAGTGGGCCGACCGCCGCGGTCCCCTCGCCCCGCTCGCCACCGGCATCAGCGCCTTCGGGGCCGGGCTGCTGCTCTCCGGCACGGCGGACGCCATGTGGCTGTTCATCGCCGGCCGGGCGGTCCAGGGACTCGGCGGCGGACTGGTGATCGTCGCGCTGTACGTCGTCGTCAGCCGCGCGTACCCCTCCCGGCTCCAGCCCGCGATCCTGGCCGCCTTCGCCGCGAGCTGGGTGGTGCCGTCCGTCGTCGGCCCGCTCGTGTCCGGGACGGTCACCGAGCACCTCGGCTGGCGGTGGGTGTTCGTCGGCATCCCCGTCCTCGTCGTCTTCCCGCTCGCCATCGCGCTGCCCGCGATACGCCGCACGGCGGCGGGCCCCGCCGACCCGGGCGCCCCCGTCCCGGCGTTCGACCGCCGCCGCATCCGCCTGGCCCTCGGCATCTCGCTGGGCGCGGGCCTGCTCCAGTACGCGGGCCAGGACCTGCGGTGGCTGTCGCTGCTGCCGGCGGCCGTGGGCGGCGCGCTGCTGGTGCCGGCCGTGCGCGGGCTGCTTCCGCGCGGCACGTACGTCGCCGCGCGCGGACTGCCGTCGGTGGTGCTGCTGCGCGGGATCGCGGCGGGGGCGTTCATCGCCGCCGAGTCCTTCGTGCCGCTGATGCTGGTCACCCAGCGCGGGCTGTCGCCGACGCTGGCCGGGCTCTCGCTCGCGGCCGGCGGGGCGACGTGGGCGCTCGGTTCGTACGTACAGTCCCGGCCGCGCGTGGAGCCGTACCGCGAGCGCCTGGTGCCGGTCGGGATGGTGCTGGTCACGGCGGCCATCGCCGCCGCGCCGAGCGTCCTGGTCGCCGCCGTGCCGGTGTGGGTGGTCGCGGTCGCCTGGGGCTTCGGCTGCTTCGGCATGGGCCTGGTCATCGCCTCGACGAGCGTGCTCCTGCTGAAGCTGTCGGCCCCGCACGAGGCCGGGTCGAACTCCGCCGCCCTGCAGATCTCCGACGGCCTGTCCAACGTCATGCTGCTGGCCGTCGGGGGCGCGGTCTTCGCGGCGCTGGGCGGAGGCGCGGTGGGCCACACCGTCGTCGCCCCGGGGGCGTCCGGATCCCACCCGGCGGCCTTCGCGGCGGTCTTCCTGCCCATGGCCGGGGTGGCGCTGGTGGGGGCGTGGGTGGCGACGCGGCTGCGGACGCGGGACGGGTGAGACGCTTCCCGCACGCGTGTGAGGTCGGTCCCACCGGCGGGTCGCCCGGCGGCGTTCGTACGAGGAGCCGGGCACCCCACCGGTAGGGTGGCCCGGTTGTCCGACGCAGCCCCATGTGACCCCGAGAGCCCACCCGCCGCCCGCCGCGCTGTCCGACCCGCTGCGCGCGGCCCCGAGGATTCCACCGGAGACCGTGACTACTACCGCCTCCCACCACCTCTCACCCGCCTTCCCCGGCCGCGCCCCCTGGGGCACCGCCAACAAGCTGCGAGCCTGGCAGCAGGGGGCGCTGGAGAAGTACATCCAGGAACAGCCGCGCGACTTCCTCGCCGTCGCGACGCCCGGCGCCGGCAAGACGACGTTCGCGCTGACGCTCGCCTCGTGGCTGCTGCACCACCACGTCGTGCAGCAGATCACCGTCGTCGCGCCGACCGAGCACCTCAAGAAGCAGTGGGCGGAGGCGGCGGCCCGCATAGGCATCAAGCTCGACCCGGACTACAGCGCCGGACCGCTCAGCAAGGAGTACCACGGGGTCGCCGTCACCTATGCCGGTGTCGGCGTACGCCCGATGCTCCACCGCAACCGGTGCGAGCAGCGCAAGACGCTCGTCATCCTCGACGAGATCCACCACGCCGGTGACTCGAAGTCGTGGGGCGAGGCGTGCCAGGAGGCGTTCGACCCGGCGACCCGGCGCCTCGCGCTGACCGGTACGCCGTTCCGGTCCGACACCAACCCCATTCCCTTCGTCGCGTACGAGGAGGGGAACGACGGGATCCGGCGGTCCTCCGCCGACTACACCTACGGCTACGGGAACGCCCTGGCCGACGGCGTCGTGCGACCGGTCATATTCCTCTCCTACAGCGGCAACATGCGCTGGCGCACCAAGGCCGGCGACGAGATCGCCGCCCGGCTCGGCGAGCCGATGACCAAGGACGCCATCGGCCAGGCGTGGCGCACGGCGCTCGCGCCCACGGGGGAGTGGATCCCCAACGTGCTCGCGGCGGCCGACACCCGGCTGACCGAGGTGCGCAAGGGAATCCCGGACGCCGGCGGCCTCGTCATCGCCTCGGACCAGGACACCGCGCGCGAGTACGCCAAGATCCTCAAGAAGATCACCGGTGACCGGCCCACCGTCGTCCTGTCCGACGAGAAGGCCGCCTCGAAGAAGATCGACCAGTTCAGCGCGGACGACTCCCGGTGGATGGTCGCGGTCCGCATGGTGTCCGAAGGCGTCGACGTGCCGAGGCTCGCCGTCGGCGTGTACGCCACCACGATCTCCACGCCGCTGTTCTTCGCCCAGGCCGTCGGGCGCTTCGTACGATCGCGCAGACGCGGCGAGACGGCGTCGGTGTTCGTTCCCACGATCCCGATGCTCCTCGAGTTCGCCAATGAGATGGAGGTCGAGCGGGACCACGTCCTCGACAAGCCCAAGAAGGGCGGCGACGAGGAGAACCCGTTCGCGGAGGAGGACAAACTCCTCGCCGACGCCGAGAAGCTGGAGGACGAGGAGACCGAGGACCAGCTGCCCTTCGAGGCGCTGGAGTCCGACGCCGTCTTCGACCGCGTGCTCTACGACGGCGCCGAGTTCGGCATGCAGGCCCACCCGGGCAGCGAGGAGGAGCAGGACTACCTCGGCATCCCCGGTCTGCTGGAACCCGACCAGGTGCAGCTCCTGCTCCAGAAGCGCCAGACCCGGCAGATCGCGCACAGCCGCCAGAAGCCCGCCGCCGAGGCGGACCTGCTGGAGAAGCCCGCAGAGTCGCGGCCCGTCGTCACGCACAAGCAGTTGCTGGAACTGCGCAAGTCGCTCAACACCATGGTCGGCGCTTACGTCCACCAGACCGGCAAGCCGCACGGCGTGATCCACACCGAGCTGCGGCGCGTCTGCGGCGGCCCGCCGAGCGCCGAGGCCACGGCCGGGCAGCTCCAGGAGCGGATCAAGAAGGTGCAGGAGTGGGCCACCCGGATGCGGTGACCCACGGACGGAAGCGGTACGAGCGGGGCCTGGAGGATCGTCTCCGGGCCCCGCTCGCGCGTGGAAGGCGGAACCTCCAGCTCCACGCCCGCCGCGACACGGGGCCGAATGTGGATCAACTCCGCGGGCGCGCCCGGATTCTGGACGAGGTCTTCCGCTGAGCGGAGTCCGTCGCTACCTTTCCCGCAACGCATACGCCCCGTGGCAGAGCCGCCCCGGAGCGCAGCCGGTGCCATGGCCTGCCGGCGGCCTCTGCGCGCGACGCCGACGGGACCGGTGACGCACAGCGTGAGAGAGCCGCCGCACTCACCACAGAGGAGTGGGCGTCGTGACCGCGGAAACCTCCCAGACGCTCGACCGGGGACTTCGTGTCCTCAAACTGCTTTCCGACACGGACCACGGTCTGACCGTCACCGAGCTGTCCAACAAGCTCGGTGTCAACCGCACCGTCGTCTACCGGCTGCTCGCCACCCTGGAGCAGCACGCGCTCGTACGCCGTGACCTGGGCGGACGTGCCCGCGTCGGCCTCGGCGTGCTGCGCCTCGGCCGGCAGGTCCACCCGCTCGTACGGGAGGCCGCCCTGCCCGCGCTGCGCTCCCTCGCCGAGGACATAGGCGCCACGGCACACCTGACGCTGGTCGACGGCACGGAGGCGCTCGCGGTCGCGGTCGTCGAACCGACGTGGACCGACTACCACGTGGCGTACCGCACCGGGTTCCGCCATCCCCTCGACCGGGGCGCGGCCGGCAGGGCCATCCTGGCCGCCCGCCAGGGCGCCCTCGCGGCCGACGGCTTCACCCTCACCCACGGCGAGCTGGAGGCGGGGGCCAGCGGCGCCGCCGCTCCGCTGGTCGGCATCACCGGTCTCGAAGGCAGCGTCGGCGTCGTCATGCTGGCCGACTCCGTGCCCGAGCGGGTCGGGCCGCGCGTGGTCGACGCGGCCAGGGAGGTCGCCGACGCCCTGCGGTGAGGCGCGGCCGGGCGGCCGGCCCGCGAAGTGTGCGGGAGGTGCACGGGGGACAGGCGCGGGCGCCCACTAGATTGGGGGCGTGCTCACACGCCTCTCCCGCCCCCGTGTCCTCGCCCTGTGCGCGGCCCCCGTGCTCGCGCTGTTCGCCGTGGCCGCCTTCGCGCCGCTGCCGTACGTCCTGGCGCAGCCCGGCAGCACCGCGAACGTCCTGGGTGAGGACAAGGGCGAGCCGGTGATCACCATCACCGGGGCGCCGGTCCGCAAGACCACCGGGCAGCTGCGGATGACGACGATCGTGGCGACCGGCCCGTCCGTCGACGTCGACCTGGGACAGGTCGTCGACGCCTGGTTCCGGACCGACCGGGCCGTCCTGCCCAAGGAGGCGGTGTACCCGACCGGCGGCACCGACGACGAGATCGAGAAGCACAACGTCGCCGAGATGGAACAGTCGCAGGAGACCGCCGTCGACGCGGCGCTCGGTCACCTCGGCGAGAACCCCGACCGGGTGAAGGTCGACCTGAACCTCGCCGACATCGGCGGCCCGAGCGCCGGACTCCTCTTCTCGCTCGGCATCGTGGACAAGCTCGACGGCGACGGCGAGGGCGGCGACCTCACCGGCGGTCGCGTCATCGCCGGCACGGGCACGATCACCTCGGACGGCAAGGTGGGCCCCGTGGGCGGCGTGCCGCTCAAGACCCAGGCGGCCCGGCGCGACGGCGCGACGGTCTTCCTCGTACCGGAGAACGAGTGCGCGCAGGCCCGGGCCGAACTGCCCGACGGGCTGCGCCTGGTCCCGGTGGGGACCCTCAAGGACGCGCTGCGGGCGCTGGACGCCCTGCGGACGAAGGGCGCGAAGGTTCCGAGCTGCTGACCGGTGCCCCGGCCGGTGGGGTGTCCATCGCCCGCCAGGACGGGAAGAGCGCCGGGCTCAGCGTCACCAGGAAGTACGTCCCGCCCGTCACCAGCAGCGCCGTGACGAGCCCGGCCTGCTCGACGAGCAGCCCCGCCGCGAGACCGCCCAGCGGCATGGTCAGCTCGCAGCCGGCCGTGGTCACCCCGCCGACGCGGCTGCGCAGCTCCTGGGGGACGCGTTCGTACGTCACCGTGGTCAGGACGGGGTTGAGCATCCCGGCGGCCAGACCGCCCGCCGCCATCGTGACGGCCAGCGCGACCGTCCCGTCCGTCAGCGCGGCGACGACGAAGCGCGGCAGTCCGCACAGCAGGAACGCGACGGTGAAGACGGCCCGGCGCGGGAACCGCTCGCCGACCGCGCCGTACAGCAGCGCGCCGAGCAGCGCGGACCCGCCGAAGACGGCGGTGAGCAGCCCGAGGTCTGCGGCGCCGCCCAGGTTGTCCTTCGCGTGTACGGGCAGCAGGACCGCACTCCAGCCCTGGTCGAGGCCGTTGGTGCACATCACCATCAGGACGACGGCGAGCAGGAGCCGGTGCCGCAGCAGGAAGACGTACCCCTCGCGCAGTTCCGCGCGGTACGTCGTGAACGACACCGGCGCCGCCTTCTGCGGCTCGGCCGCCCGTACGCCCCGTACCCCGGCCGCCACGAGCAGCGCCGAGGCGGCGAACGTGGCCGCGTCGAGCAGCAGCACCGCCTCCGCCCCGAACAGCGCGATGAGCACGCCCGCGAGGGCGGCGCCGATCATGCGCGCCCCGCGCGAGACGCCCTCGAAGAGACTGGCTCCGCGGGCCAGGCTGGTGCCGGCGTGGGCGGCGAGGTCGGGGACCAGGACGTAACGGGCGGTCGTGCCGGGCGTGTGCGCCAGGCCGCCCACCGCCATCAGGGCGCACAGCATCCAGAACTCCAGCACCCCCGCGTAGTGCAGCAGCGGGATCGCGCCGACGGCGAGGCCGCACACCAGGTCGGAGGCGACGGAGACCCGGCGGCGGCCGATCCGGTCGATGAACGGGCCGCCGACGAGTGCGGAGACGACGACCGGCAGCGTCGCGCAGAAGGCGACGACTCCGGCGCGGCCCGCACTGCCCGTGGTGTCCAGGACGAACCACGGGACGCCGATCATCGTGAGCGAAGTACCCGCGATGGAGACGGTGTTGGCCGCGAGTACGGCGGCGAACGGTCTCCGGTCGCCTTTCCCTCCCCCCTCGGCGGTCATGCGATACGGGCGGGCCGTGCGGGAGGCTGCTGGGCGAGGCGCAGCCCCAGCTCGACCATGGTCCAGCCGAGGCGGGCACGCAGGGCCGTCGGCGCGGGGCGGGGGGCCGGGGTGTGCCCGGCGGCCTCCCGGCGGAGTTCACCGGCGCGCAGGTGGTGGAGCTGGAGGTGGATGTCGCTGTGCATGACGGCGGTCCCTTTCAGTCCTGGGTGCGGCGGGGGAAGGCGTGCGTGTGCAGGCGGACCTGGGCGGAGCCCTCGTCGGCCAGTCCGCGGTAGCTCTCGATCAGTTCGTGCACCTTGTCGTTCAGCTCCCGCAGCTGGGCCGGGGTGAGCTGGAGCGTGAAGTCGCTGACGTCCGCGCTCTTGACCCATTCGGCGGGCCATTCGCGGGCGGTGCCGAGCCAGGTGCCGAGTTCCTGGGTGTGGATGTTCGCGATCTCGTGCAGGAAGAGGTCGGCGGCTCCGCGCACCGCCGGGTCGGGGCTGCTGTGCAACTCCTCGCTGAAGGTGGTCCCGTCCTGCGCCGCCTTCCACCACCGCTCGCGGCCCTTGCCGCGCTCGGGGTCGTCCTCGACGAACCCGTGCGAGGCGAGCTGCCGCAGGTGGTAGCTGGTGGCGCCGCTGGACTCGCCGAGGCGCTCGGCGAGCTGGGAGGCGGTCGCGGGACCGTCGTGGCGCAGCGACTTCAGGAGCTGGATGCGCAGGGGGTGGGCGAGGCCGCGCAGGGAACGGGCGTCGAGGGCGCGGGAGTTGGGCGCGGGAAGCGCCGGGTCGGGCTCGTGCTCGGACTGCTTGGGCATGAGGAAACCCTAGACTTGCAAAGGAAGCTTTGCAAGCACTTCGTTGCAAGTGCTTCTTTGCAACGTTCTCTTTGCGGGAGCGCCCGCCCGGCCCCGCCGCCCGGTCCCGCTCAGCCCGCCCCGTCCGCCGCCGCCTGCTCCACCAGCGGGATGATCCGCAGCGGCACCGGGTTCTCCATGACGATCGCCGTGGAGGCCCGCACGATGCCCTCGAACCCGACCACCCGGTCGATCACCCGCTGGAGATCGGCGTTGGAGCGGGCGACCAGGCGGCACAGCATGTCCCCGTGCCCGGTCGTCGTGTGCAGCTCCAGCACCTCGGGCACCGTCGCCAGGTGCGCCCGGACGTCCGCCCCCTGGCCCTGTTTGATCTCCAGCGTCGCGAACGCCGTCACCGGGTAGCCGAGCGCGGCCGGATCGACGTCCGGCCCGAAGCCGCGGATCACCCCATTGGACTGAAGCCGGTCCATCCGTGCCTGGACGGTCCCCCGCGCCACGCCCAGGCGGCGCGAAGCCTCCAGTACGCCGATGCGCGGCTCGCGGGCGAGCAGCACGATGAGCCGGCCGTCGAGTTCGTCGATACCGTCGGTGGGCATGGGCGCCGCCTGCTTCCGGGACCTCGCGAGGACCCTGGTCATCCTGTACAGATCGCCCGTTCATTCTGGCGTCCCACTGCGCAGATTGCCCAGTGTTTCAGCGAACTATTGCGCAGCTTGCGATACGGAGAGACATTGCCGCCATGACTGAGACCACGCAGCACACCACCCCCAGGACCGCGCGCGAGGCCGACCCCTTCCCGGTCAAGGGAATGGACGCGGTCGTCTTCGCCGTCGGCAACGCCAAGCAGGCCGCGCACTACTACTCGACCGCCTTCGGCATGAAGCTCGTCGCCTACTCCGGACCGGAGAACGGCAGCCGCGAGACGGCCAGTTACGTACTGACCAACGGCGCCGCGCGCTTCGTCCTCACGTCCGTCATCAAGCCCTCCACCGACCGGGGCCGCTTCCTCGCCGACCACGTCGCCGAGCACGGGGACGGCGTCGTCGACCTCGCCATCGAGGTCCCGGACGCCCGTGCGGCGTACGCCTACGCCGTGGAGCACGGGGCGCGCGGCATCGAGGAGCCGCACGAGGTCAAGGACGAGCACGGCGTCGTCGTCCTGGCCGCGATCGCGACGTACGGCAAGACCCGGCACACCCTCGTCGACCGGTCCGGCTACGACGGCCCGTACCTCCCGGGCTTCGTCGCCGTCGCCCCGATGGTCGAGCCGCCGGCCAAGCGCACCTTCCAGGCGATCGACCACTGCGTCGGCAACGTCGAGCTCGGCAAGATGAACGAGTGGGTCGCCTTCTACAACAAGGTCATGGGCTTCACCAACATGAAGGAGTTCGTGGGCGACGACATCGCCACCGAGTACTCCGCGCTCATGTCGAAGGTCGTCGCGGACGGCACCCTGAAGGTGAAGTTCCCGATCAACGAGCCCGCGATCGCGAAGAAGAAGTCGCAGATCGACGAGTACCTGGAGTTCTACGGCGGCGCCGGCGTCCAGCACATCGCGCTCGCCACGAACGACATCGTCGCCACCGTGCGCAGCATGCGGGCGAACGGCGTCCAGTTCCTCGACACCCCCGACTCGTACTACGACACCCTCGGCGAGTGGGCCGGCGAGACCCGCGTTCCGGTCGAGACGCTGCGCGAGCTGAAGATCCTCGTCGACCGCGACGAGGACGGCTACCTGCTCCAGATCTTCACCAAGCCGGTCCAGGACCGCCCGACCGTCTTCTTCGAGATGATCGAGCGCCACGGCTCCATGGGCTTCGGCAAGGGCAACTTCAAGGCGCTCTTCGAGGCGATCGAGCGCGAGCAGGAGAAGCGCGGCAACCTCTAGCAAAAAACCGTCACCAGGCCGCCTCAGCACGGCATTAGGGGCACCCATCACGGCCTTCCGGCCCTGGCGGGTGCCCCTTTCGGGCTCCGTTGATCTTCCCGGTACTCTGGCCGCTCGCACGAGTCACGGGGGAGCCGGGATGCCGGGGAGCGGAAGCATCAATGTCGAGCCGTCGGAGCTGCGGGCTTCCGCCGGCGCCGCCGATGCGGTGGGCAACGGCCTGCGCGCGCCGGTGCAGAAGGCCGAGACCGACGCCAGGTCGGCGTCCGTCTCCATGAACAAGTGGTCGATAGCCGCCGAACTCGAACGCGTGGCCAACGACTGGGGTACGGCCCTGCACGACCTGCGCAAGAGCATCGGTGGCGAGGGTGGCGACAGCGAGGCCGAGCGGCTGCGGCGCACCGCCGACGGCCACGAGTTCAACGAGGACCTGACCGCCCGTTCCTTCGCGGCGGTGTGACGTGGCTGCCCAGTTCAGCGTGCTCATGAAGCAGGACTTCTCCGACCTCGAAGCGGCGGCGAACTCCTGGCGGGCCCTGGCCGAGAAGCTGGAGGCCGCCCAGGTCCAGCACCGGCGCCAGGTCACCGGACCGCTGCACGCGTCCGGCTGGGAGGGCACGGACGCCACGTACGGCTTCATGATGATGGAGGACAACGAGCGCAAGCTCGGCAACTCCCAGTCCCAGGCCGGTTCCATCGCCACGGTCCTCAAGGGCACGTACGAGAAGATGCAGCTCGCGCAGCAGAATCTGCGCAAGGCGGTCCGTGAGGCCGAGGCCGACCGGTACGCCGTCGACGACGACGGCTGGGTCTCGGACCCCACCGACGACAACATGTCCTCGGCGGAGCGGCACGACCCCGACTACCAGCAGTCCCGGCAGGCGCGCAGCGGTCCGCTCGGCGAGTACCGGGCCCGCATCGACCAGGCGGTCGCCGACGCCGAAGCCGCCTCGAACGAGGGCAAGGCGTTGCTCCACCAGATCGACACCTTCGACCTCGACAAGGTGTACGGCTCCAAGAGCGCCCAGGACGACGCGAAGCTGGTGGCCGGTTCGTACGGGATCGACGAGAAGGACATTCCGAGCGACAAGGACCCCGAGAAGAACGCCGCCTGGTGGAAGAGTCTCACCCCTGAGCAGCGGCAGATGTACATGGATGCCTACTCGCAGAAGGTCGGCTGGCTGGACGGCATCCCCTCGGCGGACCGCGACGAGGCCAACCGCAAGTCCATCGAACTCTCGCTGGGTGCCTACCGCGAGAAGGAGCAGGCCGGCCAACTGGGCATCCACGACGACCGCCAGTACTCGGGCCTGCTCAAGCTGCAGGACGAACTCGACAGGGCGGACGGCGCCACACGCCCGAGCGATGAGCTTTACGTTCTCGGCATCGACGCCGAGAAGGGCGACGGCCGGGCGCTGGTGGCCCGGGGCAACCCCGACACCGCCGACAACACGGCCATCCAGGTGCCGGGCACCGGCAACGACCTGACGAATGTGGACGGTCAGATCAACCGTGCCGGCCGACTCCAGCAAGCCGCCATGGAGGCCGACCCGTACGCCAGTACCTCCGTCGTCTCCTGGCTCGGCTATGACGCCCCGGAGGCCGACGGCAGTGTGGTCACCACCGGGCGTGCCGAAGACGGTGCCCAGGATCTGCGCGGCTTCACCCACGGGCTGCGCGAGTCCCACCAGGGCGAGCCCACCCATATGACGGTGCTCGGGCACAGTTACGGGTCCACGATGGTGGGCGCGGCGGCCTCGGGCGGCGAAGGGCTCGGCGCGGACGACGTCGTGGTCGTCGGAAGCCCGGGCATGACGGTCGACCACGCATCGGACCTCAATATGGACGCCGACCACGTGTGGGCCGGGTACGCGGAGGACGACCCGGTCACCGAGGAGTTCTCCGACCTGACGCTAGGCGAGAACCCGGCGCAGGAGGAGTTCGGGGGCCGGGTCTTCGACGTCGACACCGAAGGCCACAGCGGCTACTGGGACCAGGGCAGCGAGAGCCTGCGCAATCAGGGAAAGATCATCGTGGGACAGCCGCCCCGCGAGGGCGAGTACCGGGAGAACGACTAGCTTGCCCGGGGTGTGCCCGGGCCGGGAGCTTGCTGAGCCATGCCCATACACATGAAGTGCCGCCGTACCGCCCTGCCCGTACTGACGCTCCTGGCGCTGCTCGCCACTGGAGGATGCATGACCGACAACGGAAAGAACGCCCCCCTCCCGGTGAAGAGCCGGCCGAAGGCCGAGTACGAGGTCCGGGCACTGATCGATGTGCTGGCCGAGGAGATCGGGTCCGAGGTCGACGCCAAAACGGTCGACAAGCAATTCCGGGACTGCATCGGCAAGAACAACGAAACCGCGAACGACGGGCGGTTCGACCTGAACTACACAGCTCAGGCCCCGCTGCCCCGCGCGCAGTACAACACCGCGCTCGGCACGCTGAAGAAGAGGCTGAAGGCCGAGGGTTACAAGGTCACCGGCTACCGCGAGGGCGACTGGCGGCACATCCTGCTCTACGCGAAGGGCGGTGACGCCGGCTTCTTCGTGTCCGTCGGCGCGGCGAAGCCCCCGCACGACATGATGATCTTCGGAGTCTCCACCCCCTGCTTCCTTCCGCCGGAGACGGAGCAGGAAGTGGTGTCCGCCCCGCTTCCGCGCCCACGGCGCGAGTCGGCGCCCGTTGCCGCCCCCGCACCGGACCTCGCGCCGGCGCCGGACCGGCCCGTGATCCGGCGTCCCGCAGGAGCCGGTGACTTCGGATGAGTACGGGCGTGGCGCGAGGGGCCGCTTGTGCTGCGTGCGCGGTGTTGCGCGCCCCTGCCCCGTGGGGCCGATGCTCGCTACCGTGAGTCATGGCCATGACTAGCGTCAGTGCGAGTACGAGTGACGAGCGCATCGACTTGGCGGTGCCGTCGAAGAGGTGGCACTGGAAGAGGCGGCTGGCACACACCACCGTTCTCCAGTCCTTCGCCTTCGACGATCCCCGGCAGCGCATGTACGTCCTCCAGGTCATGCAGGGCGGCATCAGACTCCCGGGCGAGGACCGCGCGTACACCGGTACGGAACGGCGGCAGCGCGGCGACATGTGCCTGAACCGGCTCGACCTCAAGGGCACCCGGCTGGGCCGCATGTACCTGCTGGGGCACGGGCACGGCGTCGGCATGGGCGTCGAACGCGACGCCACCGGCGCGACCTGGATCTGGACCGAAGCCGACGCGCGGCCCGCACAGAGCGGCGCGTTCGGGCGCGGCATCACGCGCTTCCGGTTCGCGGACCGCACGGTGCGCCGCGGCTCGGCCGAGTCCACCCGCCACCCGGTCCCCGGCTCCACCGCGAACCAGCCGTCCGTCGACATGAGCCGCAGGCGGATCGCCGTACGCCACCGCCTCGACGGCGAGGTCCGCTACCGCGTGTTCTCGCTCGCGCACGCCGTCACCGGCGACTTCTCCGAGCCGCTGCACGACTTCCCGCAGGCCCCCGCGCACCCCGACCCGGACATCGACTTCCAGGGCTTCGCGCTGTACGGCAACTACCTCTACCAGCTCGCCGGCGAACCCTACGGGCCCTCCAACCCGCGCTCGGGACGGGGCAACACGTACGTCTCCTGCATCGACGTCCGCACCGGCGAGACGGTCCAGCGAACCCGTACGAAAGCCGGATACTCCCTCGACCACCGCGAGCCGGAAGGTCTCGCCGTACGCCGCACCGGCAAGCCGCGGCTGTGCATGGGCTTCGCCTCCGGGGAAGCGGGCGCGCGCAGGTACTCCATCTACTACAAGCAGCACGGGTGACCCGCATAGGCTGCGGTGCATGGCCAGGATGAACGACGTGGGCGGCATGCAGGGCTTCGGGCCCGTCGACAC
Source organism: Streptomyces sp. NPDC054887 (assembly GCF_053610585.1). Lineage (NCBI taxonomy): Bacteria > Bacillati > Actinomycetota > Actinomycetes > Kitasatosporales > Streptomycetaceae > Streptomyces > Streptomyces sp. NPDC054887. The sequence continues at coordinate 27,293 of NZ_JBSGYQ010000057.1, forward strand.
CACCGACGACACAGCGCCCTTCCACGCCGACTGGGAGGCCCGCGTCTTCGCCCTGAACGGGGCGCTCATCGCCCAGAAGGTCTACAACCTCGACGAGTTCCGCGACGCCGTGGAGTCGATGCCGCCCGGCGAGTACCTCGCGGCCTCGTACTACGAGCGGTGGTTCTTCGCGATCCGCACGCTCCTCGAGCGCAAGGGCGTCGTCGCGGCGGGCGAGCTCGATGACTGACGACCGCTACGCACCCGGCGCGCGCGTACGCACCGTCCACCACGACCCGCCGCACCACACCCGGCTGCCGAGGTACGCCCGGGGCAAGCGCGGCACGGTCGTCGAGGCGGAGGGGCACGCGCCGCTCGCCGACGTACGGGCCCAGGGGCGTGCGGACTGCCCCGTGGAGCAGGTGTACGCCGTGCGGTTCGCGGCGAGGGACCTGTGGGGCGAGGGCGAGCACCACGTGGTCCTCGACCTGTTCGAAAGCTACCTGGAGGACGACGAGCTGTGAGCGGAACCCACTCCGATGCGCTGATCTCCCGCCGGGTCCGGCGGCTGGAGACGCTGCTGGAGGAGCGCGGCATCGTCACCGGCGCCGCGGTCGACGAGGCCGTCGACGCCTTCCTCACGGGCGCCTCACCGTCCGGGGGCGCACGTGTCGTCGCCCGGGCCTGGACCGACAAGGGGTTCCGGGAGCGGCTGCTCGCCGACGGGACGGCGGCCGTCGCCGAGCTGGGGCTGTCGGCGGGGGGCGTGCAGCCGCAGCGGCTGCGGGTCGTCGAGAACACGGCCGGCACCCACAACGTGGTGGTCTGCACGCTCTGCTCCTGCTACCCGGTCCGGCTGCTCGGGCCGTCGCCCAGCTGGTACAAGAGCGAGGCGTACCGTTCACGGGTGGTGCGCGAACCGCGGGCCGTACTGGCGGAGTTCGGTCTGACCCTGGCGCCGGACGTCTCGGTGACCGTGTGGGACTCCACGTCGGAGACCCGCTACATGGTCCTGCCGCGCCGGCCACCGGGCACGGACGGCCTGGACGAACCGGCCCTGGCGGCCCTGGTCACCCGCAACGCCCTGATCGGCACGGCGGCGCTGTAGCCGGGGCCCCCGGGCCGTCCCCGCGCGCGGAAGGCCGCCACTTCAGCGCCGGAGCCCCCCGGACGCCGGCTCGCCCAGGGCGTGCAGGGTCTCGCGGGCCTTCGGCGCCAGGAGCGGCGAGAACGCCGGGTTGATCCGCAGCGCCTCCTCGACGTGCCGCCGGGCCGCGCCCACCTTGCGCACGCCTCGCTCGATCTCGGCCAGATGGTAGAAGAACTGCGCGTCCCGCAGTCCCATCTCCGTCGCCTTGCGGGCGTACTTCAGCGCCTCGGCGTCGTTCTTCGCGCCGCCCCGGCGGTGCAGCGCCCACGCCAGCCCGTCCGCGACGTACGCGTTCGGATGGCGCCGCCACTCCGCCCGCAGCCGACGGACCGCGGCCGCCGCATCGCCGTGGTCCGCGTCGAGCCGGCCGAGGAGGACCTCGTCCCCCGCGCCGCCGCGCCTGCGGTTCAGCGACACCGCGTCGCGTACGAGCCGGTACTGCTCCTTCGCCTCGCCCGAACGCCCCAGGGACTCCAGCAGCTCGCCGTACTCCAGGTGGAACAGCGGCAGCGGCACGTCGGCGAGCGCCGCGCGGTAGTCGACCTCCGCGTCGGCCGGCCGGCCCAGCGCCGCCATCACGCGGGCCCGCCCCGCCCGGGCCCTGCCGTAGCCGGGGTCGGTGCGCAGGGCGGCCTCGTAGTGGCGCAGGGCCTCCTCCGGCTCGCCGCGCTCCCACGCCAGCTCACCCATGCCGTACAGCCCCGTCACCTTCTCCGCCGGCGAGGCCGCCAGCGCCGTCGCGTCGGCCAGGGTCGCCGCCGCGTCCTCCCGCCAGCCCCGGACGCGGTACACCTCGGCCGCCAGCCGCCGCGTCGTCGCACCGGGGCGCAGCGCCTCCAGCCTCTCCACCGCTTCGACGGCCGCCTCCTGTTCGCCCAGCCGCGTGTACGCGCCGATCAGGACCGGGTACACCGTCCAGCGCCTCGGTGAGCGCTCACGGACCGCCCGGGCCCACTTCTTCGCGGCGCGGTGGTCACCACGTGCGTGGGCGAGCGCCGCGAGACCCACCAGCGCGTCCGGGTTCCCCTTCGGCCGTACGGAGAGCGAGTGGCGCAGCGCCATCTCCGCCCGGGGGAAGTCGGCGGCGTGCGCCGTCCAGCGCCCCCGCTCCAGGTACGCGGAGCCGAGCACGGACCAGGAGCGCTCGTCGTCCGGATGGGCCCGCAGCCAGGTCTCGCGTTCGCCGATGAGCGCGGTCAGGTCGGCGGGGTGCGCCGGCGACCCGGCCCCCACCGCCTCCACGGCGGCCGTCGCACGCCCCACGGGGCCCGGCGCCGGCGCCGGGCGTGCGCTCAGCCACTCCGCGGTGAGGACCCCCGTGACGACCAGCACCGCCACGCCCGCGAGCACCGCGCGGGGCCACCGCCGCTTCGCCTGCTGTTCGGTCTCCATGCCGCTCACTGTGCGCCAGTACTACGAGCGGGCCGCCGGTCGCGAAGCGGATCGGCGACGGGTTCACACCGATGGCCCCGAGTGACACGCTGGGACCATGGACGATCTTCTCGAACGGCTGCGTGCGGGCCTTCCCGCAGAGGCGTTGATCACCGATCCGGACATCACGGCGTCCTACGCCCACGACATGGCCGGATTCTGCGAGGCGGGCGCCCCGGCCGTCGTCGCCCTGCCCCGTACGGTCGAGCAGGTCCAGCACGTCATGCGCACCGCGACCGCGCTGCGCGTGCCGGTGGTGCCGCAGGGCGCGCGGACGGGGCTCTCGGGCGCCGCCAACGCCACCGACGGCTGCGTCGTGCTGTCCCTGGTACGGATGGACCGGATCCTGGAGATCAGCGCGGTCGACCGGATCGCCGTGGTCGAGCCGGGCGTGGTCAACGCCGTCCTGTCGCGCGCGGTCGCCGAACAGGGGCTGTACTACCCGCCGGACCCGTCGAGTTGGGAGACGTGCACCATCGGCGGGAACATCGGCACCGGCGCGGGCGGGCTGTGCTGCGTGAAGTACGGCGTGACCGCCGAATACGTCCTCGGGCTGGACGTCGTACTGGCCGACGGCCGGCTCCTGCGCACCGGGCGGCGCACGGCCAAGGGCGTCGCCGGGTACGACCTCACCCGGCTGTTCGTCGGCGCCGAGGGGACGCTCGGAGTCGTGGTCGGTGCGGTGCTCGCGCTGAAGCCCGCTCCGCCGCGCCAACTCGTCCTCGCCGCCGAGTTCCCGTCCGCGTCCGCCGCCTGCGACGCGGTGTGCGCGATCATGGCGCGCGGCCACGCCCCCTCGCTGCTCGAGCTCATGGACCGTACGACCCTGCGCGCCGTGAACAAGATGGCCGCCATGGGCCTTCCCGAGTCCACCGAGGCGCTCCTGCTCGCCGCCTTCGACACCCCCGACCCGGCCGCCGACCTCGCCGCCGTCGGCGAGCTGTGCACCGCCGCCGGGGCCACCGCCGTGGTCCCCGCCGACGACGTTGCCGAGTCCGAACTGCTGCTTCAGGCACGGCGGTTGTCGCTCACGGCGCTCGAGGCGGTCAAGTCCGCGACGATGATCGACGACGTGTGCGTGCCGCGCTCGAAGCTCGGCGCGATGCTGGAGGGCACCGCCGTCATCGCGCAGAAGTACGACCTCGTCATCGGCGTCTGCGCGCACGCCGGCGACGGCAACACCCACCCGGTGGTCTGCTTCGACCACCTCGACGAGGACGAGTCGAGGCGCGCCCGGGAGTCCTTCGACGAGATCATGGCGCTCGGCCTGGAGCTCGGCGGCACGATCACCGGCGAGCACGGGGTCGGCGTACTGAAACGGGAATGGCTCGCACGGGAACTGGGACCGGTGGGACTGGAGTTGCAGCGCGCGGTGAAGGCGGCCTTCGATCCGCTCGGCCTGCTCAATCCGGGCAAGATCCTCTGAGTCCCGCGCGGGGGCGTGCCGCCTCACGCCTCGCCCTCGGCGGACTCGTCGGACGGCCAGGGGTCGCGCAGCCACAGGTCGTCGGCCGGTGTCGGGGTCAGCAGCCGGGCCAGTGCCTCGTCCATGCCGAGCCGCCCCGGCTCCGTCCCCGGCGGGACCACCACCAGCGTCCGCTCCAGCCAGGCGGACACGACCGGCGACGGGGCCTCCAGGAGGGCGTCCCCGTCGGGCGACGTCAGCGCCACACAGACCACGCCGCACGAGTCGATCTTCGTGGGCCACACCCGCACGTCCCCGTGGCCGGACGGCCGGAACACGCCCTCGACCAGCAGCTCGCGGGCGAACGTCCAGGTGACCGGGGCGTCCGAGCCGACGTGGAAGGTGATGTGCACGGCGTACGGGTCGTCGGTGCGGTAGGCCAGCCGGGCCGGCACGGGGACACTGCGCTCGGGCGAGAGCACCAGGTTGAGTTCGAGTTCGCGTTCCACCACGGTGTGCATGTCGTTTCCTCTCCGACCGGGCGGCCCTTCGCGCGGGCCTCACCTCCAGAGAGGGGGTTCGGGCACGTTCATTACGCGACTTCGGGCAGTTTGTCGGGGAGATGCGGGGGAGGGGGCCGGGATACCACGAACAGGCTCTGGGATGCCCGGAAAGAAGTGCTTACCTTGGGAGCGGCCCGGCGCGTCGCGGCGGTCTGATAGATGTGGACCTCGATAACGAGGCCATCGACTAGATACGGGACACGGTGATGAGCGCCCCCACCCCGGCCAGTGGCGACAGCAGCCCCACTCCTGGCTACTATCCCGACCCGTCCATCCCCGGCTACGTCCGGTTCTGGAACGGGGCCTCATGGGTGCCCGGGACCAGTCGCCCCGCCCCGGCGGACGGCGAGGGGCTGCCGCCCGCGCCCGCGCCCGCCCCGGCCGCCCCCGTCCCCTCCGTCGAGGAGACCGGCCCCCTCTTCTTCGACGAGGAGCCCGAGGGCGCGCACCTTCACGGCAACACCCCTGAGCCGGCGTCGGCCTGGCAGGCGGACACGTCCCGCCAGACGGGCTTCGGCGGCGACCTCGACCGCCGGGTCTCCTGGGGTTCCCCGGCCGCGGCTCCGGCCGCCGACGGCGCCGCACCGTCCGCCTCCGAAGCCGCGGCCGCACCCGGCCCCGGCGGTACGCCGGCCGCCGCGTCCGCCTCCGCTCCTGGCGATACGCCCGGTTCCGCTTCCGCCGCCACTCCCGGCGGCGCGCCCGCTTCCGGCGGCCCGGCGGACCCCCGGCGCGCCGCGGGCAACCAGCGCCGGGGGGCCGGCGGAGTCGACTTCCGGCGCACGGGCGCCGCCGCGCCGGAAACCGCCCAGGGCGCGGCCCCCGGAGCCACCGGGGACGACCCCACCGGGGGCGCGCTGCCCGGCGTGCGCAAGCCCGGCCGGACGTCGCCCCCCGACGACGGCACGGTCACCATCCGGGCCCTGCGCCGGGGTGAGGGGCAGCCCGCGCGCACGGCCCAGGCCGACGGCACGATGGCCATCAGGACCATGACACCGGGCGCCGGCCGCCCCCAACTCCCGGACCAGAACCGCGCCCAGCCCCCCGCCCAGGACCGCGAGCCCGCGGAGCAGGGGCAGGCGCCGGGCCAGAACCGGACCCCGGCCCAGGGCAGCGTCCCGGGCCAGGCGCAGCCCTCCGGCGGGCGCACCCAGGGCCAGGGAGCGGCCCCCGGCCGCCCGCAGCCCGCCGCGCAGAACCACGCCGCCGCGACCGGGCAGCCCTCCGTGCCGGGGCAGCCCCCGGCGCAGGGGCACCTCCCCGGCCAGGCGCAGCCGGCCGGCCAGGGGCGCGCCTCCGGCCAGTTCCCGCCCGCCCAGGGCCAGGCCCCCGGGCCGGCCGGCGCGGCGGCGGGACCGGCGGGCGCCCAGGGACTCGTACCCGGCCAGGGCGGCGCAGGCGTCGCCCCCGTCTCCGCGGGGGCCGGCGGCGGGGCCGCGTCCTGGGCGCAGCAGGTGCACCAGCTGGCGCAGCCGGACCAGGACGAGGCGGCCGCGCCGCCCGTCATGCCGTGGAAGCCGCCGGTCAGCGACCCGTTCCTCCAGGCCGCCCAGGCCCAGGCCGCCGCCCGGCCCGCCGGCCTCGGCAAGCGGCTGGCGGCACGGCTGATCGACACCGTCGTCCTCGGCGGCGCCGTCGCCGCGATCGCCGTACCGCTCGTGTCGGCGGCGCTCGCGCACATCGACGACAAGATCCAGGCGGCGAAGCTCTCCGGCGAGACCGTCACCGTGTGGCTGCTCGACGGAACGACCGCCGGCTACCTCGGCATCGTCCTCGGCGCGTACCTCGTCGCCGGAGTGCTGTACGAGGTGCTGCCGACGGTCAAGTGGGGCCGTACGCTCGGCAAGAAGCTGTGCCGTATGCACGTACGGGACATCGAGGCGCACGAGCCCCCGACGTTCGGCCCCGCGCTGCGCCGCTGGCTCGTGTACGGCGTGCTCGGCGTGCTGGCGATCGGTGTCGTCAACGCCGCGTGGTGCCTCTTCGACCGCCCGTGGCGCCAGTGCTGGCACGACAAGGCGGCCCGTACGTTCGTCGCGGGGGACTGACGGACCGCCAGGTCCCCCGAACGGCACCCGACCGGATGCGGACGGCGGGCGGGCGCGGTCGACTGCGGTTATGAGCACCGACGAGCCGCCCGGCCAGCCGCCCGAAGACGACCCGTTCCGCAAGAAGCCCCCGCAGGACCAGCCGCCGTCGACGCCGCCCCCGCCGCCCCCGTCCGGGGGCGGCCCGTACGACACGGGCGGGACAGGTGGGGCCGGCGAGCCGGGCGGAGAAGGCGGTGCAGGCGGTCCGGGCGGAGAAGGTGGTCCGGGCCCCGGCGGCGGATCGCCGTACGGTGACTCCCCCTACGGCGGATCCCCCTACGGCGGCACCCCGTACGGCACCCCGCCCCCGCCCTACAGCGGCGGCGCCGCCGACCCGCTCGCCGGGATGCCGCCGCTCGCCCCCAGCGGCGCGCGCATCGCGGCCCGTTTCGTCGACGTACTCATCGTCGGTGTGCCGCTCGGGCTCATCGGCTGGCTGCTCGGCATGTTCGACCGCTACAACAGCGACGACTGGGGTCAGGTCACCACCATGTCCGACGGGAAGTCGCTGATCTGGCAGCTCGTCACGATGGTCGTCTACATCGGCTACGACACCTACCTGACGGCGAGGAACGGCCGGACCGTCGGCAAGCGGCTGTTCAACATGCGCGTGGCGATGCTCAACAACGGCATGGTGCCGGGGACGAACGCGTCGCTGCTGCGCGCCGTCGTCCTGTTCGTGCCGGGCTTCATCTGCTGCTTCTGCCTGTGGTGGCCCGTCAACCTGGTGATGATCCTGGTCGACAAGCCCTACAAGCAGGGTCTGCACGACAAGGCGGCCAAGACGGTGGTGGTGTCAACCGCGTAGCGAGGAGTGCCCGCCGACCGCCGAGTGGGCGCGCGAGGACCGCGCGGAGACGGAGCGGGAGCCGGGCACCCGCGCCCCGGCGCCGTCCCGGTCCGTCGCGGACCCGGCGGAAGTGGTGGACCCGGCGGAAGTGGCGGGCGTCCCGGAGGCGGCCGCGCCGTTCGCACCGCGAACCGTGCGCGCCGCCTTCGCCGTGGGCACCGTGAGCGCGACCAGCAGGCCGAGGGCCAGCGCCGCGAGGGCGATGACGACCACGCCGGCGCCCGAGGCCGTGCCGGACAGCAGCAGCATGGCGAGGGCCGAGAGGACGACGGTGGCTGAACCGTATGCGGACTGTGCGGCAGTCGGACGCGGCATGGCGTTTTCCGTCCTCGGAGCAGCGGCAGGGGGTCTGTCTCAACCGGGTCGCACTTCAGGCGACTCTACGACGGTGAGTGCCCGCACGGAACCGGCAGTAAGCGTGACCTAACCCACGGTGCCGGTGCATCGGGGGCGCACGGAGTCATTCCCCGTCCCAACAGGTGGGACCGACGCGCCCTGCGGCCCGATCGCAACGAATCCATAACGTCCGCTATCCGGATCTGGACACCTGCATAGTGCACTTGAGCTGTGCAAGTCAAGATCTGTCTTTTCTTCCTCAACTCCGGTCGAATGTCGTCACTTGAGACGCGCGCCGCGCCCGGAATACCCCTCACCCTCTTCCGTGCTGACGCGGCCCGCGGGGGAGGACATCATCAAGTGACCACCAACCGAGGGCGGATCAGAGCCGCCGCCGTAGTCGTCGCCATGGCCGCGACCGCCGCGACGGCCTCTGCTTTCGCCACCGCACAGGCCGACGAGAGGCCCGCGGGCACGGCGGACGGCGCCGGGATCGAGCGCCGCGACCCGGCGCCCGCCAAGGGCCATGTCGAGCACGACCTCGAAGGACCGTTCAGCAAGCAGCAGGAGCTGGCGCGCAAGGCCGCGCTGGAGCAGGTCGTCGCGGGGGACGCCACCGTCCAGAAGCGCGGCGCCTCCAAGGTCGTCAAGCTCGACGACAAGAAGTACGTCGAGCTGGGCCGCGAGAAGACCGACAAGATCTTCACGATCCTGGTCGAGTTCGGCGACAAGGTCGACGACACGACCATGTTCGACCCGGACGGCGACGGCCCCGAGCCGCCCGTCAGGAAGTACGGCGGCGAGCCCGGCCCCGCGCACAACCGGATAGCCGAGCCGGACCGTTCCGAGGACAACTCGACGGCCTGGCAGAAGGACTACGACCAGAAGCACTTCCAGGAGCTGTACTTCGGCGAGGGCAAGGGCAAGGACTCCCTCAAGACGTACTACGAGAAGACCTCCTCCGGCCGCTACTCGGTCGACGGCGAGGTCTCCGACTGGGTCAAGGTCGACTACAACGAGGCCCGTTACGGCTCCAACTACTGCGGCGACAGCAACTGCGCCAACGTGTGGGACACCGTCCGCGACGGCGTGAGCGCTTGGGCCGCCGACCAGAAGGCCAAGGGCAAGACGGACGCCGAGATCAAGGCGCAGCTCTCCGGCTACGACCAGTGGGACCGCTACGACTTCGACACCGACGGCAACTTCAACGAGTCCGACGGCTACATCGACCACTTCCAGATCGTCCACGCGGGCGAGGACGAGTCGGCGGGCGGCGGCGCGCAGGGCGAGAACGCCCTGTGGGCGCACCGCTGGTACGCGTACGGCACGGACGCGGGCAAGACCGGCCCGGCGAACAACCCGGCCGGCGGCACCGAGATCGGCAAGACCGGCATCTGGGTCGGCGACTACACCATGCAGCCGGAGAACGGCGGCCTCGGCGTCTTCGCCCACGAGTACGGCCACGACCTGGGCCTGCCCGACCTGTACGACACCTCGGGCAAGGGCGAGAACAGCGTCGGCTTCTGGTCGCTGATGTCGGCCGGTTCCTGGCTCGGCAAGGGCAAGACCGAAATCGGTGACCTGCCCGGCGACATGACCGCCTGGGACAAGTTCCAGCTGGGCTGGCTCGACTTCGACAAGGCGAAGGCCGCGACGAAGTCGAAGCACAAGCTGGGCGTCTCGGCGTACAACACCAAGAACCCGCAGGCGCTCGTCGTCGAGCTGCCGAAGAAGGCCGTCACCACTCCTGTCGTGAAGCCCGCCGAGGGCTCCAAGCAGTGGTGGAGCGACATGGGCGACGACCTCAAGAACACCCTCACCCGGTCCGTCGACCTGACCGGCAGGGCCAAGGCCGAGCTGTCGTTGCAGGGCTGGTGGGACATCGAGGCCAACTACGACTGGCTGTACGCCGAGGTCTCGACCGACGCGGGCAGGACGTGGACGGCCGTGGACGGCACCGCCGACGGCAAGGCGCTGCCGCGCGACGCCGCCGACAAGCCGGGCCTGACGGGCGTGGGCGGCGCGTACAAGAAGCTCGCCTTCCCGCTGGACGCCTACGCCGGCAAGAAGTTCGACCTCCGGTTCCGCTACCAGACGGACGGCGGCGCGGGCGGCAAGGGCTTCGCGGCCGACGCCATCACGCTGACCGCCGACGGCACGCCCGTGTTCACGGACAACGCCGAGGGCGACGACAACGGCTGGACCGCCAAGGGCTTCACCCGCGTCGGCGAGTCCTTCACCAAGGAGTACGAGCAGTACTACCTGGCCGAGAACCGCCAGTACGTGTCGTACGACAAGACCCTCAAGGTCGGCCCGTACAACTTCGGGTTCGCTCCCACCCGGCCGAGCTGGGTCGAGCACTACCCGTACCAGAACGGCCTGATGATCTGGCTGTGGGACACCTCGCAGAAGGACAACAACACCAGCGCCCACCCGGGCAAGGGTCTGATCCTTCCGGTCGACGCGCACGCCAAGCCGCTGAAGTGGGCGGACGGCAAGCTGCTGCGCAACAAGATCCAGGCCTTCGACGCGACCTTCAGCAAGTACCGCACGGACGGCTTCACGCTGCACAGCGCGAACGTGCCGCAGAAGCTGGCGTCGCAGAAGGGCGTTCCGGTCTTCGACGACCGCAAGGGGACGTACTGGTACAAGGAGAACCCGACCGGCGGAGTGGACGTTCCTGACACGAACACCCGGATCTCGATCATCAGCGAGCCGAAGAACGGCTCGACGATCACCGTGAAGGTCGGCCCCTCGGCCAAGTAATTCGTAACATCGCAGGTCAGAGCATGATCGGCCGTCGCCCTCTAGCGGGCGGCGGCCGATCACGTTTAGATGCCTCTTGACCAGCTCTTGTTGACACGACGTCTTATGGGGGAATGATCGGCATGTCCGGTGGAGGTTTCGTACGGCTGCCCGGCGGCAGCGTGGTGGTGGCGCTCACGCTGCCCAGCCCGGAGGCGGAGGGCCGCAAGGTCCGCGTCCTGGTGCACTCGGTCAATCGCGCCCGCGCCCTGACCAGGCTGCGGAACCACGGTCTGCGCGCCGTCTACCTGCGGGGCAACGCCCACCCGCCGACGCCGGACGAGATCACCGCCGTCCTGCACCATCCGGACGGCCTGCTGTGGCGTGCGGCGCCGCAGGAGACGGTCGAGCTCTGGCACCCCATACGGGCGCTCCTCAGGCCCGTACGCCCGGCTTAGGGCGGCGGGGCGGGCCTTCCCGGCCGTCGGCGGCCGGCGGGGGCACCGGCTAGACCACCGGCTTCCCCGACAGCTCCACGCCCGCCCCGCGCATCTCCTCCAGGGCCCGTTCCGTCGTCGCCTCGGAGACGCCCGCCGTCAGGTCGAGCAGGACGTGCGTGGTGAAGCCCTCGCGGACCGCGTCCAGGGCTGTCGCCCGCACGCAGTGGTCGGTGGCGATGCCGACCACGTCGACCTCGGTCACCCCGCGGTCCCGCAGCCAGTCGGCCAGGGCGGTCCCGTTCTCGTCCGCGCCCTCGAAGCCGCTGTACGCCGCCGCGTGGGCGCCCTTGTCGAAGACCGCGGCGATGGCGCCCGAGGCGACGGCCGGCGCGAAGTTCGGGTGGAAGCCGACGCCCTCCGTACCGGCGACGCAGTGCACGGGCCAGGAGCGGACGTAGTCCGGGGTGGCGGAGAAGTGGTCGCCGGGGTCGACGTGGTGGTCGCGGGTGGCCACGACGTGGCGGTACCCGGCCGGGGCGGCCCCGATCAGCTCGGTGACGGCGGCGGCGACGTCGGCACCGCCCGCCACCGCGAGGCTGCCGCCCTCGCAGAAGTCGTTCTGAACGTCCACGACGATCAAGGCGCGGTGCATGGCGGGGGCCCTTCGGTGGGGATGCGGCGGCGGGGGGTTGCGTGTCCTGTTGTGCGGGCGATGGTACGAGGGTAGAGATTCCAACGGCCTTGCGGCAGGGGGCCTTTGGCTGCTAGAAGGCCGGTGACGCCCGGAGCGCCCGCCCTCTGGCCTGCCGCTGCCCGCTCATGCCGCGTTCATGCGTACTCGGTGGGGATCACCGGCTCGCCCCGCGACAGCTGCACCGCCGACATGGGCAGACCCGCGCGTGCGGCGATGTGCCGCTGCCGTACGTCGTCCAGCGGCTCGCGCGCCACCACCTCGCCGCCCTTGACCAGCTCGACCTGGAGCTGCCGGCCGGCCAGCTCGGGCGGTACGGGCCCGGTGCCCACGACCTCGGCCTCCGCGACGCCGTGCGCGTCCGGGCGGCGGGCCGCCCACTTGCGGCCGCCGATCGAGGTCTTCCCGCCCGTCGACTTCTTCGCCACCGGCTGGAGCGGGGCCTGCGGATCCGCCGAGCCGGCCCGTGCGACCAGCTTGTAGACCATGGAGCAGGTGGGGTGCCCGCTGCCCGTGACGAGCTGGGTGCCGACGCCGTACGCGTCCACCGGGGCCGCCGCCAGCGAGGCGATGGCGTACTCGTCCAGGTCGCTGGTCACCACGATCCTCGTGCTGGTGGCGCCCAGCGCGTCGAGCTGGTCGCGCACCCGGTGCGCGACGAGCAGCAGGTCGCCGGAGTCGATGCGGACCGCCCCGAGCTCCGTCCCGGCCACCTCGACGGCGGTACGGACCGCCTCCTCGACGTCGTACGTGTCGACCAGCAGCGTCGTGCCGCTGCCGAGGGAGGCGACCTGCGCCCGGAAGGCGTCGCGCTCGGTGTCGTGCAGCAGCGTGAAGGCGTGCGCGCTGGTGCCGACGGTGGGGATGTTGTAGCGGAACCCGGCCGCGAGGTCCGAGGTGGAGGTGAAGCCGCCGACGTACGCGGCGCGCGCCGAGGCGACGGCGGACAGCTCGTGCGTACGGCGGGCGCCCATCTCGATCAGCGGCCGGTCGCCCGCCGCGGATGCCATCCGGGAGGCGGCCGCCGCGATGGCGGAGTCGTGGTTCAGGATCGAGAGGATCACGGTCTCCAGCAGCACGCACTCGGCGAAGCTGCCCTCGACGCGCAGGATCGGCGAGCCGGGGAAGTAGACCTCGCCCTCCGGGTAGCCCCAGATGTCACCCGTGAAGCGGTACGCCGCGAGCCACTCCAGCGTCGGCTCGTCGACGATCGCGTGCTCCCGCAGGAAGCCGAGCACGCCGGCGTCGAACCGGAAGTTCTCCACGGCGTCCAGGACGCGCCCGGTGCCCGCCACGACGCCGTAGCGGCGCCCCTCGGGCAGCCGGCGGGTGAAGACCTCGAAGACGGAGCGCCGGTCGGCGGTGCCGGCCTTGAGGGCGGCCTGCAGCATCGTGAACTCGTACTGGTCGGTGAAGAGCGCTGTCGACGGAACGTCCACCGGCAGCCCAAGGTCCGCAGTGTTCATGGCAAGGATGCTACCTCCTAATCTCGTCAGAGTGACGATTTCTACGTGGCCGTTTGTGCGACGGCCCGTCACGGGTGGCACCATGGGACGAGTGAGTACGGCTCCCGCAGAGATCGAACGCCCTGAATCGGCCGAGGAAACCTCCGCCGTCCCCGAACCCGACGTCCCCTGGGTGACGCTGGTCCACAACGACCCCGTCAATCTCATGAGCTACGTCGCGTATGTCTTCCAGACGTACTTCGGCTACTCCAAGGACAAGGCGCACAAGCTGATGCTGGACGTTCACCACAAGGGCCGGGCGGTCGTCTCCAGCGGCAGCCGCGAGGAGATGGAGCGCGACGTGCAGGCGATGCACGGCTACGGGCTCTGGGCGACGCTCACGCAGGACCGCGGCTGATGGCCGGGCTCTTCGAGGAGATCCCCGGGGGCGGCGCGGCCGTCGCGCTCGACGAGGTCGAGATCTCCATCCTGCGCAGCCTGGCCGTACAACTGCTCGAACTGGTCGGGCCGGGCGACCAGCCGGCGGCGGGCGAGGACCCGCTGGCCGCGCTGTTCGCCGAGGGCCCCAGTGAGGCGCCGTCCGACCCCGCCCTCGCCCGGCTCTTCCCCGACGCGTACGGCGACCCGCAGGCGGATCCGGACGACCCGCACGAGCGGGAGGTGCGCGCCAACTCCGCCGAGTTCCGCCGCTTCACGGAGAACGACCTGCGCGAACGCAAGCGCGAGGACGCTCTCGCCGTCGTACGCAGCCTCGACGCGCTCGTCACCGGGGGCGAGGGCGGCGCCGTGCTCAAGCTGGCGGACGGCGACCGCAGGCGCTGGCTCGGCACGCTCAACGACCTGCGGCTGACCATCGGCACCCGCCTGGAGGTCACGGACGACGACGACGCCGGCGGGACCGGCGAGCTGTACCGGCTGCCGGACTCCGACCCGCGCAAGCCGATGGTGATGGCCTATCTGTGGCTCGGCGCTCTCCAGGAGAGCCTCGTCGAAACGCTCATGCCCTGAACATGACCTGTCCGGACATGTCGACCGCAGTGTTCGCTCAACGGACGCTCAAATCCGGATAACGATCACATTAACGCCTGGGGTTCCTATGCCGCCCCAGGCGTTTTTTGTCCCCTTTTTGTCGTGGTGTCCGCCACATGGGGCGCAATGGATCAGTGCTCTGATCGTGATAAATCTTCACGACCGCCCGGGGACGCCACCCCTGTACCCCGGGGGCGCTGAAGCCGGCTGACCGCCGGTACGCACTCCATTCCACATCCGGGGGCTTCGCCCCTCAAGGATCGTCACAGTCGATCCGAGCCGTTTCGAGGCCGGGTCGGCATGGAGAAAGGCGCGACACACCATGACCTCAGTGCAGGTCGACAAGCAGCACGACGGCAGTGAGGCCGAAGGCGCGACGTCCGGCGAGGGTTACCAGCGCGGACTCGGGGCCCGTCAGATCCAGATGATCGCGATCGGCGGCGCCATCGGCACCGGCCTCTTCCTCGGCGCGGGCAAGGGCATCTCCATCGCGGGCCCCAGCCTGATCCTGGCCTACGCCCTGGCTGGCCTCGTCATCTTCTTCATCATGCGGGCGCTCGGCGAGCTCCTCATGTACCGCCCGGTCTCCGGGTCCTTCTCCGAGTACGCCCGCGAGTTCGTCGGCCCCTTCGCCGGCTTCGTGACCGGCTGGACGTACTGGCTCTTCTGGGTCGTCACCGGCATCACCGAGGTCACCGCGGCCTCCGAGTACATGCAGTACTGGACCAAGGGCACCGACGGCTGGACCGATCAGCCGCAGTGGGTCTTCGCGCTGATCTTCACGGTGCTCCTCTTCTGCGTGAACCTGATCTCCGTGAAGCTCTTCGGCGAGCTGGAGTTCTGGTTCTCGATGATCAAGGTGACCGCGATCGTCGGCATGATCCTGATCTGCGCCGGCATCCTCACCATCGGCTTCTCGGACGCCGGTGACACCGCCTCGGTGACCATGCTCTGGGATCAGGGCGGCTTCTTCCCCAACGGCATCGGCCAGACGCTGATGACCCTCCAGCTCGTCATGTTCGCCTTCCTCGCCGTCGAGCTCGTCGGCGTCACCGCGGGCGAGGCGAAGGACCCGCAGACGGTCCTGCCCAAGGCCATCAACACCGTGCCGTGGCGCATCGCCGTCTTCTACGTCGGCGCGCTCATCATGATCCTGTCGGTCGTGCCGTGGACCCACTTCGAGCCGGGCACCTCGCCGTTCGTGGCGGCCTTCGAGAAGATGGGCCTCGGCGTCGGCGCGGCCATCGTCAACTTCGTGGTCCTCACCGCCGCCCTGTCCTCCTGCAACTCGGGCATGTACTCCACCGGCCGCATGCTGCGCGACCTCGCCCTCAACGGCCAGGGCCCGAAGTTCTTCACCAGGCTGACCAGGAGCGGCCTGCCCCTGGTGGGCACCTCGTTCTCCGCCGCCCTGATGCTGGTCGGCGTGTGGATCAACTACCAGTGGCCGGGCAAGGCTTTCGACTACGTCGTCTCCTTCGCCACCATCTCCGGCATGTGGGCCTGGGTCATGATCCTGGTCAGCCAGATCCGCTACCGGGCCAAGTCCGACCGCGGCGAGCTGCCCAAGTCGTCCTTCCGGGCCCCGGGAGCGCCGTACACGAGCTGGTTCGCCCTGCTGTTCATCGGCATGGTCGTCGTGCTGATGGGCATCGACGAGGACACGCAGATCTCGCTGTACTGCGCCCCGCTGTGGGCGCTGCTGCTCGGCGTCTCGTGGCTGGTGATCAGGAAGCGCGACCGCTCCGCCGCGTAATCCCAGCATGTGGTCCCGCCCGTACCATCCCTCGGTACGGGCGGGGCCCTTTGCATATCCTGGGGCCCATGCTGACCCTTTCCCAGGCCCTCTACGACCAGATCGTCGCGCACGCCCGCGCCGACCACCCCGACGAGGCGTGCGGCGTGGTCGCCGGTCCGGCCGGGTCCGGGCGCCCCGAGCGCTTCATCCCGATGCTCAACGCCGCCCGCTCGCCCACGTTCTACGAGTTCGACTCCTCGGACCTGCTCAAGCTGTACCGCGAGATGGACGACCGGGACGAAGAGCCCGTCATCATCTACCACTCGCACACGGCGACCGAGGCGTACCCGTCCCGCACGGACATCAGCTACGCCAACGAACCCGGCGCCCACTACGTCCTGGTCTCCACCGCCGACACGGACGACGCCGGCCCGTTCCAGTTCCGCTCGTTCCGCATCGTGGACGGCGTGATCACCGAGGAAGAGGTCGAGGTCGAGGCGTAGCCGGCCGGCCGCGCGGCGGCCCGCACGATCACTGCCCGCGACGCAGTGACACACTGTGCACGACCCGGGCGGCAGGACCCAGGAAGCCGGTGCGAATCCGGCACGGTCCCGCCACTGTGACCAGGCCATGGCCCCGCCATGCCAGGAAGCCAGGAACTGACCTGCCGCCTCCCGCACCACCGACCAGGGGACGAGGACATCCCCCGGAGGAGGCACCACCGTGTTCCGTACCCGGCCATCCCGCCGCGCCCTCGTGGCCGCCGCGCTGCTCACCCTCACCGCCTGCACCACGGCGGCGGAGCGGCCCGAGCCCGGCGCCAAGGCGGCCGACGGCTTCCCGTACACCGTCACCAACTGCGGTGTGAAGACGACCTACAAGGCACCGCCCACCCGCGTCGTCACCATGAACCAGCACGTCACCGAGGTGATGCTGGAACTCGGCCTCGCCAAGTCCCTCGTCGGCACCGCCTACCTCGACGACAAGGTGCTGCCCGAGTACGAGAAGGACTACCGGGCCACCCCGGTGCTCTCCAAGGAGTACCCCTCGTACGAGAGGCTGCTCGCCGCCAACCCCGACTTCGTGTACGGGGGTTACGCCTCCGCGTTCTCCGCCGGCGACGGCCGCAGCCGCGAGACGCTGAAGAAGGCCGGCATCGACTCCCGCCTCAACACGGAGTACTGCGCCGAGGGCAAGACGTCGATGGACGCCCTGTACCAGGAGATCCGCGAGGTCGGCCGCACCTTCGGCGTACCGGAGCGCGCCGAGCGCTGGATCGACGGGGCCAGGGCCGGGAACGCCGCCACCGCGAAGCGGCTGGCCGGCGCCGACCCTGTCCCCGTCTTCGTCTACGACGGCGGCGACAAGACCGCCTCCACCATCGGCGGCGCCGGCATCGGCCACGAGATGGTCAAGCGCGCGGGCGGCGAGAACGTCTTCGCCGACCTCCCCAAGCCCTTCGCCGACACCTCCTGGGAGAGCGTCGTCCAGCGCGCGCCCGAGGCCATCGTCATCCTCGACTACGGGTCCACCACCGTCGCCCAGAAGAAGCGGCGCCTCCTGGACGACCCGGCCCTCGCCGACGTGCCCGCCGTCAAGAACAAGCGCTTCGCCGTCCTGCCCCTCTCCGACATGGTCCTCGGCGTCCGCGCCCCGGCCGCCGTCGACAAGCTCGCACGCCGGCTGCACCCCGAGCTCGCGAAGTAGCGGGGGCGGCCGTGAGCTGCGAGACCCCCGTGTCCCGGGGGCGCCTGCGCTACACCCTCCTCGTCGCCGCGCTCGCCGCCCTGCTCGCGGGCGCGGCGGTCGCGGGACTCGTCCTCGGCTCGGTGCGCATCCCCGCCCCGCAGGTGCTCCAGGCCCTGGCCGGGGCCGCCGAACCCGGCCCGTACCGCACGATCGTCCTCGACGTACGGCTGCCCCGCGTGCTGCTCGGCGCCGTCGTCGGCGCCGGGCTCGCCGTCATCGGCACCGTCCTCCAGGCCCTCGTACGCAACCAGCTCGCCGACCCCTTCCTGCTCGGGGTCTCCTCCGGCGCGTCGGTCGGCGCGGTCGGCGCCATCGTCCTCGGCATCGGCGCCGGCGCGGGCATCGCCACCACCGTCACCGTGCCGCTGGCCGCCTTCGCGGGCGCGCTCGGCTCCCTCGTCCTCGTGTACGGGCTGGCACGCGGCGGCGGCGCCATGACCACCGGGCGGCTGCTGCTCGCCGGAGTGGCCGTCTCCTACATCCTGTCCGCCCTCACCAGCCTCCTGATGGTCACCTCGGCACGCGCCGACCACCTCAAGGAGATCCTCCACTGGACCCTCGGCGGCCTCGGCAGCGCCCGCTGGGACATGCTCCCCCTCCCCGCCGCCGTCCTGGCCGTCGGCACCGCCGTCCTCGTCACCCTCGCCCGGCCGCTCGACCTCCTGCTCGTGGGGGAGGAGGGCGCCACCGTCCTCGGACTCGACACCGGCCGCTTCCGCGCCGCCGTCTTCGTCCTGGCCTCGCTGCTCACCGGCGTGCTCGTCGCTTTCAGCGGCGCGATCGGCTTCGTCGGCCTGATGGTCCCGCACGCCGCCCGCATGGCCGTCGGCGCCGGGCACCGCAGGCTGCTGCCCGTCGCCGCGCTCGGCGGGGCGGCCTTCCTGGTCCTGGCCGACCTGGCGGCCCGTACCGTCGCCGCGCCCCAGGACATCCCCGTCGGCGTGCTCACCGCGCTCACCGGCGGCCCGTTCTTCCTGTGGATGCTGCGCCGCCGGCCGTACGGAACGACCGAAGGAGCCGCCGCATGACGACCCTCACCGCACACGGCCTCTCGTACGGCGTCGGCGGCCGCCACCTCGTCGACGACGTCACCCTGACCGCCGCCGACGGCGAGACCGTCGGCCTGGTCGGCCCCAACGGCAGCGGCAAGACGACGTTGCTGCGCTGCGTGTACGGAACCCTGCGCCCCACCCACGGCCGGGTCCTCCTCGACGGCGAGGACCTGCACGCCATGAGCCCCGCGGCCAGGGCCCGGCGCATCGCGACCGTCCCCCAGGACAGCGGCTCCGCCTTCGAACTGACGGTCCGTGAGGTCGTCGCCATGGGCCGCTCCCCGCACAAGCGCTTCTGGGAGCAGGACACCGCGGCCGACGACGCCCTCGTACGGGAGGCCCTCGGCCGCGTCGGCATCGCGGGCCTCGCCGACCGCGCCTTCCCGTCCCTCTCGGGCGGCGAACGCCAGCGGGCCCTGACGGCCCGCGCCCTCGTCCAGCAGCCGTCCCTCGTCGTCCTCGACGAGCCGACCAACCACCTCGACATCCGCTACCAGCTGGAGATCCTCGGCCTCGTGCGCGACCTGGGAGCCACCAGCCTCCTCGCGCTGCACGACCTGAACCTCGCGGCGTACTACTGCGACCGGATCTACGTCCTGGACCGCGGCCGGGTCGTCGCGTCCGGCCCGCCGAAGGACGTCCTGACGGCGGACCTCCTGCGGACCGTCTACGGGGTGTCCGCCGAGGTCAGCATTCACCCGACGACCGGGGCGCCGACCGTCGTCTACCTCCCGGTGTCCACGTGACGAGCACTTTTCGACCACGATGTGAGATCACATACCGGCAACCGGGCCGGGAATCTATACGATGACCGCATGGTTCCCCACGACGTGAGCGAGACGACGCCGAGCACCGTGCTGCTCGTGGCGCGCCTGCACGTCGACCTGTGCCGGCTCGCCAGCGCAATCTGTACGCCTACGGCCTGAGCCACGGGCCAACCAGCACCCGTACACACGCTTGCCCCTGCGCGGGGGACGAACTGCCGCGCGCCTTTCACGCCACCCTCCTGACAGGAGTCGACAGCCATGGCCATCGAGGTCCGCATCCCGACCATCCTCCGCACCTACACGGACGGCGCCAAGGCCGTCCAGGGCAACGGCGACACGCTCGCCGACCTCTTCGCCGACCTGGAGGCCCGCCACAGCGGCATCCAGGAGCGCATCGTCGACAACGGCCAGCTGCGCCGCTTCGTGAACGTCTACCTCAACGACGAGGACGTCCGCTTCCTCGACGGCATCTCCACCAAGCTCGCCGACGGCGACAGCGTCACCATCCTCCCGGCCGTCGCCGGCGGCATGGTCTGATGCGGTACGACTCCCCGCTGGCGGCGGTCGGCAACACGCCGCTCGTCCGCCTCCCCAGGCTGTCCCCCTCGGAGGACGTCCGCATCTGGGCCAAGCTGGAGGACCGCAACCCCACCGGCTCGATCAAGGACCGCCCCGCGCTCCACATGGTCGAACAGGCGGAGAAGGACGGCCGGTTGACCCCGGGCTGCACCATCCTCGAGCCCACCAGCGGCAACACCGGCATCTCGCTCGCGATGGCGGCCCGCCTCAAGGGCTACGACATCGTGTGCGTCATGCCGGAGAACACCTCCCAGGAGCGGCGCGACCTGCTCGCCATGTGGGGAGCGAAGATCATCTCGTCGCCGGCGGCGGGCGGCTCCAACACGGCCGTACGGGTCGCCAAGGAGCTCTCGGCGCAGAACCCGTCCTGGGTGATGCTGTACCAGTACGGCAACCCGGACAACGCGGGGGCGCACTACGCCACCACCGGTCCGGAGATCCTCACCGACCTCCCGACCATCACGCACTTCGTGGCCGGCCTCGGCACCACGGGCACGCTCATGGGCGTCGGCCGCTACCTGCGGGAGAACCTCCCCGACATCAAGATCGTCGCCGCCGAGCCGCGCTACGACGACCTGGTGTACGGCCTGCGCAACCTCGACGAGGGCTTCGTCCCCGAGCTGTACGACGCGTCGGTGCTGACCACCCGCTTCTCCGTCGGTTCGGCGGACGCCGTCACGCGCACCCGGGAACTCCTCCAGCAGGAAGGAATCTTCGCGGGCGTCTCCACGGGGGCGGCGCTGCACGCGGCGATCGGGGTCGGGAAGAAGGCGGTCAAGGCGGGGGAGCGGGCGGACATCGTCTTCGTCGTCGCCGACGGCGGCTGGAAGTACCTGTCGACGGGCGTCTACACGGCCGAGACGACCGAGGCGGCCATCGAAACGCTCCAGGGCCAGCTCTGGGCGTAGGGCCCGCCCCGACGCGGGAAGAGGGCCGGACCGCCCCCTGGG
>NZ_JBSGYQ010000058.1:0-48096 GCF_053610585.1 Streptomyces sp. NPDC054887
GGCTAGGCCACCGCCAGCGACAGCGCGAAACGCTCCTTCTCGTCGGTCCACCACTCGCGCAGCTCCAGGCCCGCCCCGGCGAGCTCGTGGCGTACCCCTTCCCGCCGGAACTTGGCCGAGACCTCCGTGCGGATCTCCTCGCCCGCCTCGAACGACACCGCGAGGTCCAGTTCCGCGATCTTCACGGTCAGCGCGGTCCTCGCCCGCAGCCGCATCTCGATCCACTCGTGCGCCCCGTCCCACACCGCGACGTGGTCGAAGTCGCCGGGATCGAAGTCGGCGCCCAGCTCGCGGTCGATGACGGACAGGACGTTCTTGTTGAACGCGGCGGTCACGCCCTGCGCGTCGTCGTACGCCGCGACCAGCGTCGCCTCGTCCTTCACCAGGTCCGTGCCCATCAGCAGCGCGTCCCCCGGCGCCATCAGCGACCGTACGGACTTCAGGAAGACCGCGCGCTCGTCCGGCAGCAGATTGCCGACGGTCCCGCCGAGGAAGGCCACCAGGCGCGGGCCCGGCGTCCCGGGCAGGGCGAGCCCGCGCGTGAAGTCCGCGATCAGGGCGTGCACGGACAGGCCGGGACGCTCGTCGAGGAGCGACGACGCGGCGGCCGTCAGCGCGCTCTCGCTGACGTCGACCGGTACATAGCTGTGGAGGTGCGGAAGCAGGGCGTCCAGCAGATGGCGGGTCTTCTCCGAGGAGCCCGAACCGAGCTCCACCAGTGTGCGGGCCCGTATGGAGGCCGCGATCTCGGGCGCGCGGGCGATCAGGATCTCCCGTTCCGCGCGCGTCGGGTAGTACTCCGGCAGCCGGGTGATCTCGTCGAACAGCTCGCTGCCGCGCGCGTCGTAGAACCACTTCGGCGGCAGCGCCTTGGGGCTGCGGGTCAGTCCGTGCAGTACGTCGGCGCGCAGATCGGCGCCGGTCGCGTCCTCGGGCAGGGTGCGGGTCAGCAGGAACGGGCTCACGCAGGGGGCTCCTTGAGCGGGGTGAGAAGGACATCGGTGCGGGTGGCGGCGAGCAGGGTGCGGTCCGGGACCTCGCGCCAGTGGGGATCGTCGTCGTACGGCTCGGAGGCCACGACCGTGCGGCGGCCGGGCTCCGCGTAGTACCAGAGGGTGTCGCCCCAGGCGGTCGCGGCCACCGTCTCGCCGTCCGTGAGCAGCAGGTTCAGCCGCGACCCGGGGGCCGCCCCGGCCAGCTCCAGGACCGTGTCGGCCAGCGCCTGGCCGAGCTCGTCCCCGTCGCGCAGCCGGTGCAGTACGAGCGCCCAGACCAGCGCGGAGTCGCACCGCGCCTCCAGGGCCAGCAGTTCGGCGGCGGGCAGCGCGCCGGCGAGCGCCGCGGCCGACCCCGGCCAGCCCTTGAGCGCGCCGTTGTGACTGAACAGCCAGGGCCCCGCGGCGAACGGGGCCGCCGCCGCCTCGCCGTCCGCGCCCGCCTCCGTCGCGTCGCGGACCGCGGCGAGCACGGCCTGGGAGCGCACGACCCGGGCCAGGTCGGCGAACGAGGCGTCGGCCCACATCGGGCCGGAGCGCCGGTAGCGGGCCGGCACCGGGTCGCCCTCGGCGTACCAGCCGACGCCGAACCCGTCCGCGTTGACGCTCCCGTACCGCTGGTGGCGCGGCGCCCACGCCTGGCGGTACAGGCCGTGAGCGGGCTTCACCAGGAGGTCGCCCAGGGGCACCGCGGGCCCCAGGCAGGCGAAGTGGCGGCACATCAGGACACCACCGGGCCCGGGGCTGCGTCCCGGGTGTCCGGCGCGTCGCGCGCCGTCCGGAACCCCGCGAAGATCTGGCGGCGTATGGGCAGGTCCCAGTTGCGGAACGTACCCCGGCAGGCCACCGCGTCCACCGCGAACGAACCGCCGCGCAGCACCTTGTGCGCGCCGCCGAAGAACACCTCGGAGTACTCGCGGTACGGGAAGGCCGCGAAGCCCGGGTACGGCAGGAAGTCGCTCGACGTCCACTCCCAGACGTCCCCGATCAGCTGGCGCACGCCGAGCGGCGACGCACCGGCGGCGTACGCCCCCACCGGCGCGGGCCGCAGGTGCCGCTGGCCGAGGTTGGCCAGTTCGGGGGTCGGGTCGGCGTCGCCCCACGGGTAGCGTGTCGAGCGCCCCGACACCGGATCGTGCCGGGCCGCCTTCTCCCACTCGGCCTCCGTGGGCAGCCGGCGGCCGGCCCACCGCGCGTACGCGTCCGCCTCGTACCAGCTGACGTGCAGCACCGGCTCGTCCTCGGGCACGGGCTCGACCACCCCGAAGTGCCTGCGCAGCCACTGGCCGCCCTCGCGCCGCCAGAACAGCGGGGCGCGGAGGTCGTGCCTGCGGATCTGCGCCCAGCCCTCGGGCGCCCACCAGCGCGCGTCGGCGTACCCGCCGTCCGCCATGAAGCGCAGATACGCGCCGTTGCTCACCGGGACCGTGTCCATGAAGAACGCCGGGACGAAACGGTGGTGCGCGGGCCGCTCGTTGTCGAGCGCCCACGGCTCGGTGGACGTGCCCATCGTGAACGGGCCGCCGGGGACCAGCACTTCGGGCCCGGCGGCCGGAGCGCCCGTGGCACGCGGCGGCGGGGGACCGGTGAGCGCGACGGGCCCGCGCCGCAGCTGATGGGTGATCAGCATGGTCTCGTCGTGCTGCTGCTCGTGCTGGGCGACCATGCCGAACGCGAAGCCGGCGTCGAGCAGCCGGCTGCCGCGCAGCGGGCTGCTCTCCAGTACGTCGAGGGCCCGGCCCCGTACGTCGGCCGCGTACCCCCGGGCCTCGGCGGGGGCCAGCAGCGGGAGCGAAGGGCGCTCGGCGCGCGGGTGCTCGAAGGCGTCGTACAGCGGGTCGATGTCCGGGCGCATCGCCTCGCGCCCGGCGA
Source organism: Streptomyces sp. NPDC054887 (assembly GCF_053610585.1). Lineage (NCBI taxonomy): Bacteria > Bacillati > Actinomycetota > Actinomycetes > Kitasatosporales > Streptomycetaceae > Streptomyces > Streptomyces sp. NPDC054887. The sequence goes on from NZ_JBSGYQ010000058.1 coordinate 2,868, forward strand.
CCGCCCGCAGCAGCCACAGCTCCTCCTGGTTGCCGATGTGTGCCAGGTCCCAGACCAGGGGTGACATCAACGGCGAGTGCTGGGCGGTCAGTTCGTCGTCGTCCACGCAGTCGGTGAGAACGGCGGTGCGCTCGCGCGCCCTCAGCAGCGCGTCGACGGCTCGGGTCCGCAGCGACTCGGGGTCCGTGGTGGTGGAGGGGGCTGTGGAGGTGGAGGGGTCGCTCATGTGCGGAGGTCCTTCCCGTGAGCGGGGTCGAGCAGATCGTCGGCGGGGCACCGCCCCTGGACGACGTACCGCTCGGTGAACGCGGCGACCGCGCACTGCACGGCCGTCGACGCGCCCAGGCGGGGCAGCGCGTCGAGCGCCGCGTCGAAGCAGGTCTCGGCGGCGGCCCGCAGCTCGGCGTCGGCCAGCCCGTACCGCGCGGCGTTGATGTACAGCGGGTTGCGCGGGGCGGGCAGCGAACCGGCCGTCTCCGCGAGGGGCTTGACCGCCCGGTACGCGATCTCCGAGGCGGCGGGGTCGTCGAAGAGCGCGGTGGTCACGGCGAGCGGGACGATCCAGCCGTGCTCTCCCGGCTGCGCGTCGATCATGCGCAGTTCGAGGTGGCCGCGCGGCCGTACCGGCGGGAAGAGCGTGGTCAGGTGGTAGTCGAGGTCGGCGCGGGTCGGCGGACGGGGCGCCCCCGAACGTATCCAGGAGCGGAACGACATCCCCTCCGGCACGTCCCAGGGCCGGTCCGGGCCGCCCCTGACGCACATCACGGGTGCGTCCAGCACGCGCTCCGTCCAGGCGCCGCGCGGCTCCGCGTCCAGGGGCGGTGCGAGGGACCGGCCGGGTTCGATCTCCGTCCACAGGGCCTGCCGCGTCGACCGCCAGCCGGTACGACGCCCGTGGTGGAAGGGGGAGTTGGCGAACGCGGCGGTCAGCACCGCGCCGAGCAGGTGCGCGAGCAGCCAGCGCCGCCCGTGGCCGAGCGGGCCGGGCTCCTCGTTCCCCGCGTCCAGACAGACCTGGACGGACGCCGACGAGCACATCATGGCCCGCCCGGCGGGGCCCGCCCGGTCGAGGTACGCCTCCATCGCGTCGTACCGCGGCTCGCGCAGCAGGCGCTTCGGGGGGTGCCAGGGATCGGTGCCGATGCCGGTGAGGCCGAGATCCCGGGAGCGCAGAACGGCGCGTACGGCGTCGAGGTCGGCGGAGACGGAGTCGACGCATGCCGTCAGGGACGGGGCCGGGAGGGAGCTGAGTTCGAGCTGGCCGCCCGGCTCGACGGTGAGGGCCGAGTGGAGCGGCAGGGCCCGCAGGGCGGTCATGGCCGCTTCGAGGCGGGCCGGCTCGACGGGGAGTTCGGGAAGGTGCAGTTCGTGGACGAACCATTCGAGTTCGACGCCGACGATGCTGGGTGGACCTGTCTTGAAACAGATGCCGCGCAGTAATGCTTCCGCTCCGGCTTCCGTGACCGGCGCGCTCTCCTGCGCGAAGTCGGTCGGGGGCATGGGCTGTTCCTCCTTGCCGTCTGTCGGTCCGGCGGCGTGCCGTGATCGTGCCGGTGCCCGCCCCGGAAGAGGGACGGGCATCGCCCTTCAGCTAAAGCCACCGGGGCCCGATCGCACAAGAGCGTCCGGCGGCGTGAAAACTCCGTTGCGCCGGTGGCCCCCGGTGGCCGACGCTCTCACCTGTGAGCGCACGACTGCGGGGCATCGCGAAAGAGACCGAGGAGATCGTCCGGGCGGGCCGGTACGCCGTTCCGGGCGGCCGTACCGTGCCGATCGGCGAGGAGGTGGCCGCCGCCCTGGCCGGGACCAGGATGTACGGCCCCGGCCCGGTGGCCGTCACGCCGGACACGGACCGTACGACGGCCTTCGAGGTCACGGGGGAGAGCAGCCTGGAGGCGGCGCGCCGGCTGACCGGCCGGGGCGCCGGACCCGTCGCCGTGCTGAACTTCGCCTCCGCGCGCAATCCGGGCGGCGGGTACCTGAACGGCGCACAGGCGCAGGAGGAGGCGCTGTGCCGTGCCTCCGCCCTGTACGCGACGCTGCTGCGTGCCCCCGGGTTCTACGCCCACCACCGGGCCGACCGCAGCCCCTTCTACACCGACCGGGTCATCCACTCGCCCGGCGTCCCCGTCTTCCGCGACGACCGGGGCGCCCTGCTGGCCACGCCGTACACCGTGGGGTTCCTGACCTCGCCGGCGCCGAACGCGGGAGTGATCCGCAGCCGGGAGCCGGACCAGGAGCACCGCATTCCGGCGGCGCTCGCGTCCCGCGCGGAACGGGTCCTCGAGACGGCCGCGGCCCGCGGTTACCGGCGGCTGGTGCTGGGGGCCTGGGGATGCGGCGTCTTCATGAACGACCCCGCCGCGGTGGCGGGCGCGTTCCACGCGCACCTCACGGGAGCGGGCCGTTTCTCCGGCCACTTCGACGAGGTGGTCTTCGGCGTGCTGGACCGCACCCGCACGGAGTCCGTGCTGGGCGCCTTCCGCACGGTGTTCGCGGCCCGCGCACACGTCACGGCCCGCGGCGGGGCCGGCGCGCGGACGCGGGCGCCGGAGGAGGCCGCACCCGGGTGAGGTCCGGGTCTGGACGGCCCAGTCCGCGGAGCGGGCCCGGCGACCGGACCACAGGCTCGGTGCATGGCCACACGCATCCTGATCGCCCTCGTCGCCGCCGGCCTGATGGGCACGGCGGCCGTGTACCCGGCGCCCGCCGCACCGCGCCCGGAGCCGCCGTCGCACCGGGGGCCCGTCGGCGCCCCGGCGCCCCGTACCGTCTCCGGCTGGCTGCCCTACTGGGACCAGGAGGGGGCGTATCAGGACGCCCTCGCCCACGCCGGGCAGCTGCACACCGTCAGCCCCTTCTGGTACCACGGCGTTTCGGCCGGGCGCGTCGAGGGCCACCCGGGCGCGGGGGAGCAGCGGATCGTCGACGGACTGCACGCCGCGGGCGTCAAGGTCGTGCCGACCGTGAACGAGACGATGAAGCCCGGCGCGCTGGCCGCGATCCTCATCAGCCCGCAGCGCCGCGCGAGGCACGTCCGTGCCCTTCTCGACATCGCCGACCGCCGCGACTACGACGGACTCGACCTCGACTACGAGTCCCACGCCGCGGCCGACGACGCCACGTACAAGCGGGTGCGCGCCGGCTACGTCAAACTCGTCAAGGGCCTCTGCCGGGGCCTGCGCGCCCTGGACAAGCAGTGCGTCGTCACCGTGGGGGCCAGAACGGCGACCACCGGCCGGATCTGGGACTACGCCGGCGTCGGGCGGGCGGCCGACCGGATGCGCGTCATGGCGTACGACTACCACTGGAAGGGCGGCAGGCCGGGCCCCCTGTCGACCCCTCAGTGGTACGACGAGATCCTGCGCGTCGCCACCGCCGAGGTCCCGGCCGCGAAGATCGAGCTCGGGCTCCCGGGATACGGCTGGGACTGGCCCGCCGACGGCTCGGCACGGGCGAAACACGTCACCTGGAAGGAGGCCGAGGCGCTGCGCGTCGCCAAGGGGGCGCCCTACACCCTCGACCCGGAGTCCCGGACGCCGCACTTCGGCTACCTGGACGGTGAGCAGCGGCGCGAGGTCTGGTACCAGGACGCGCGCGGCGTCGCCGAACACCTGCCGGTGCTGCGCAAGTACGGCGTCACCCACACGGCGCTGTGGGCGCTCAACTTCGAGGATCCGGAGCTGTGGCAGGTCCTCGCGACCGGCTGGGACGCCGCACGGGCGGGGGCCGGCCGTCCGCCGTGGGGGCGGCCTCCGGCCCGCACGCGCGCGACGGCGGTCAGATCCAGCCGTCCAGTGACGTCATGAACGCGTCGAAGTCGTCGCGGTGGATGGTGTGGCCCGCGCCCCTGACCGTACGGACTTCGAAACCGCGCTCGGCCAGCACCGCCGCCCTGGCCGCGTCGACGAGGAGGCTCGGGTCGGCGAGCTGCACCAGCGACGGCACGACCGGCGCGGCGGGCAGCAGGTCGAGTCCCGCCGACGCGGCCAGGCCGAGCGCCGACGCCTCGTCCCAGACCCGCAGCGTCTCCAGCTCGATGTCGACGTCCGCCGCTTCCCAGCGCGGATTCATGGCCGCTATCCGCTCCCGGGACGCCTCCTTGAACCCGGCGAAGAGCCCGGGATCGAAACCCTCGTCGGCGGTGGCGAGGTGCCACGCCGGATCGGAGAAGACGGCACGCCGCGGACGCAGGCGGTCCACGGCGAGCGACAGCGTGAGACCGCCGAGGGAGTGGCCGATGGCGAGGTCGGCCCCCGCCGGGAGCGTTTCGACGAGATCGTCGGCGAAGATCTCCGGTGTGTAGTCGCCCCGGGCGCTGGCGCCGTGTCCGCGCAGGTCGACGGCGATGACCCGGTAGCCCTTCGCGGCCAGCGCGGGACCGACGCGCCGCCAGGTGCGGTGGTCGGCCATGATGCCGTGGATGAGGAGCGCGAGGCGGTCGCCCTCGCCCCAGGTACGAGTGTGGAGCTGCACGGTGGTGCCTTTCGGTAGGTGGGGTCAGCGCACGGAGCGGATCGGGCGCACGGCGAGCGCGCCCAGCACCGCGAGGCCCGCCGCGACGAGGAAGAGCGTGGTGTAGCCGCCGAGGCCGACGATCAGGGAGGCGATGAACGGGGCGACGATCTGCGGCCCGGCGTTGGCGATGTTCAGTACGCCCATGTCGCGGGCGGCGTCCTCCGCCTTCGGCAGGACCATGGTCACCAGCGCGGTGTCCACGGCCATGTAGCAGCCGAAGGCGAGGCCGTTGACGGTGGCGAAGACGATCATCGCCGCCCAGCTCGTCGACACGGCGGGGACGACCAGCGCGACGGCCGACAGCGCGGCCGAGGCGCCGACGAAGAGCTTGCGCCGGTCGAAGCGGTCCGACAGGTACCCGCCGAGGACCGTGGACACGATCATGGCCACGCTGGTGACCGGCATGAGGACCGCCACCGCTTCCTCGGCCCGCAGGCCGGCGGGCAAGGCGGTGTGGTCCTTGATGATGTAGAGCAGGAAGCCGTTGACGGCGAAGTACCCGAGGATCAGCAGGGCCCGGCCGATGAAGGCCCAGCGGAAGTCGTGGGACTTCAACGCGCCCGCGAAGGCGGTGAGTTGGTCCCGTACGGGCAGTGACGGCCGCACCGGCATGCGCTGTTCGCGGGCGCAGGCGGTGAACAGCACGGCCGAGGCGGCGACCAGGGCGCCGAAGACCAGGTAGCCGGTGCGGTGGTCGTCGGAGAGCGCGGCGCCGGTCAGCGCGCCGAGCGTGCTGCCGAAGGGCAGGCCGAGTCCCACGGCAGCGGAGGCCCTGCCGCGCGCGGTCGTCGGGACCCGGTCGGGGACGACGGAGGTGAGGGCGGCCTGGTAGACGTTCATCACGGCCTGGCCGAGACACCAGGCGATGGTGATCATCAGGACCGTGTGCACGCTGCCGAGCAGGAACATCGCGGGGACGGCGAGCAGGCCGCCGCCGAGTATCCAGGGGTTGCGGCGTCCGGAGCGGTCGGACAGGGCGCCCGCCACCGGGTTGAAGACGGTCGCGAAGATCGCGGAGACGCCGGCGACGAGGCCGAGGTTGGCCACCTTGGCGGCCGGGTCGACGGCCTCGACCTGGAGGGCGAGGAGTACGCCGCCGACGCCGATGTAGAGCGCGTACATGGTGGTGTTGCCGACCAGGAGCAGCGGCAGCAGACCGCGCGTCGGCGGGGGCGGGGCGGTGGGGCCGGCTTCTCGCGCGCCGGGGGTGTGGGGATCGGGGGCGTCTGGAGTGCCGGGAGCGTCGGGAGCGCCGGGGGTGCCGGGCGGGGAAAGGGCCACGCTGCCCTCCATGAGGAGTGTCAGAGGAGACGGGCGGATGCGGAAGACGGGCGGGAGCGGGTGGTGCCGTGCGGGACGGCACGGAGGGTGAAGGCGACTGGCGACACGGACCGTGCCGACGGTGGTGACACGTGTCAGTTACATGTCAGCATTGTGTAGCACTCATTTCCGGCCATCCGCCAGACCCCGTTCACCACCGATCTGGAAAGATGCCGAAGGCGATGAGCCAGACACCGAAGCAGTCCGCCGATGGTCCCGTTCCCACCAGCACCGATGTGGCGCGCCTGGCCGGGGTCTCGCGCGCCACGGTGTCGTACGTCCTGAACAACACGTCGGCGGTCCGGATCAGCGAGCCGACGCGCCGCAGGGTGCGTGAGGCCGCCGAGGAACTGGGTTACGTGCCGCACGCGGCCGCGCGCAGCCTGCGGGCCGGGCACACCCGCATGGTGCTGCTGCCCACCGCCCACGTACCCGTCGGCCCCCTCTACGGCCGGTTCCTCAACGAGGTCCAGTGGGCCCTGCGCGCGCTGGACTACACGGTCGTGCAGTACGGCAGCCTGGGTCTCGGCGCGGACGAGGCGGCCCGCGCGTGGGCGGAACTGCGGCCCGTGGCCGTCCTCTCCCTCGGCGAGATCGGACTCACCCCGCACGGTGTGCGGGTGCTCAAGCGCTCCGGTGCCAAAGCCGTCATCACGCTCGGCCCGCAGCGGGTGGAGGGCGCGCACGCCCTGGTCATGGACCAGCGGACGATCGGTGCCGCGGCGGCGTCGCACCTGCTGGAGCGCGGCCGGCGCCGCATGGGAGTGGTCGTACCGGCGGAGCCGGGCCTGAGCATGTTCTCCACACCGCGGCTGGCGGGCGTGCGCAAGGCGGTGTCGGCCGCCGCCGCGGACGGCGAGGCCCGGGTCGAGCCGCTGACCATGGCGTACGACGAGGAGTCCGCCGCGGAACTCGCCGGGCGCTGGCGCGGACTCGGCCTCGACGCGGTGTACGCGTACAACGACGAGTACGCCCAACTCCTCATGCGGGCGTTGCAGGACGCGGGCGTCGACGTGCCGGGGGAGTGCGCGGTCGTCGGCGCGGACGACCTGCTGCTCGGGAAGCTGCTGCGGCCCCGGCTGAGCACGGTCCACATCGAGCTGCCGACGGGGCGGGAGATAGCCGAACTGGTCGACCGCGTGGTGCGCCGGCCGGAGGGCGAGGTGGAGCGCCACGACCTGATGGCGGCCCACGCGATCCGGCGCGAGTCCAGCTGAGCCGCCCGTTCACCCGGGCCGCCGGCCCGTACGTGCACGCCTGTCGCTGGACGGCACGTGTGCGCCGGTACGCGAACGCCGGACGGGGCCGGATCCCGCCGCCCCCGCATCGCACCCCGCCCCGAGAGCGCGGGCGCGGCCGGCACCAGGACAGCACCCGCCCCCATGCCCCGCGCCCTCACAGTGAGCGACGCGCCCCGCCCAGCGCCCGCAGGTCCGTCTCGATCAGCGCCGCCGTCTCCCGCAGCGCCGGCAGCAGCGCCTCCCGCATCTCGGCCGGCGTGCCGTCGCCCGCGTGCCTGGCCACGTTCAGCGCGGCCGCCACCCGGCCGTCCCCGCCGCGCACCGGCACCGCGAGCGAGCGCAGGCCGTCCTCCAACTCCTCGTCCACCAGGGCGAATCCGTCGGCCGCGACCCGCTCCACGATCCGGTCGAGCTCGACCGGGGAGGTCACGGTACGCCGTGTCAGCGCCGGCAGGGCGTCAGGCAGCGCGGGCCGTTCGTCCCGGGCGAGGTCCGCGAGCAGCACCCGGCCCATCGAGGTCGCGTACGCCGGGAACCGCGTCCCCACGGTGATGTTGACGCTCATGATCCGCACCGTCGGCACACGGGCCACGTACCGGATGTCCGCGCCGTCCAGCACGGCCAGTGACGCCGACTCGTGCACCCGCCGCACCAGCGCCGCCAGATGAGGGCGGGCGATCTCCGCGAGCCCAAGTCCCGACAGCCGCGCGCACCCCAGTTCGAGCACCTGCGGCAGCAGCCGCCACCGGCGCCCGTCCGAGGCCACGTACCCGAGGTGCTCCAGTGTGAGCAGTGAGCGCCGGGCCGTCGCCCTCGCGAGACCGGTCGCCTCGGCGACCGCCGTCAGGGCCATGCCCTCGCCCCGGTCGGCCCCCAGCGCACCGAGGACGGCGAGTCCGCGCGCCAGCGACTGGAGGAAGTCAGGCCCCAGTTCGCGCTTGGCCTCCAGTGAGGTGTCCCGTACGGGCGCGCTCCGGGGCGCGGGCCGTGGCGCCGCCAGCGCCGCCTCCAACTCGCCCCGTACCGCGTGCAGTCGGGGCAGTACCGACTCCCGCAGCGACTCCGGGGTGTGCCGGCTCGTGTGGCTGACCACGCTCACCGCGCACACGGTGCGCCCCGCCCCGTCGCGTACCGGCACGGCGACCGCGACGAGCCCCGGCTCGATTAGCTGGTCGTCGCCGGCCCAGCCGTCCGCGCCCGCCCGGGCGGCCCGCTCCTCGAAGGCGTCCCCGCCCGGCGGCCGGCCCGGCGGCGGCAGCGCCGCGAACCCGGCGCCCAGCGGATCGGCTTCCCGCCGCGCGCGCCAGGCCCGCCACCCCGAGGCGTCCCACTCCGCCGCGAACAGCGCCCCCGGCGCGCAGCGCTCGGCGGGCAGCAGATCGCCGATCCGGAAGGCGAGCGACATCGTGCGCCGCCGTGTCGCCTGGAGGACGAACCGCACGCCCGCGACCCGGTCGTCCGGCACCGCCACCGACACGGACTCGTCGAACTCGTCCGCGAGCCGCTCCGCCGCGGGGCCCAGCGCCGCCGGGATCCCGCACGCCGTGAGGTAGGCGCCGGGCAGTTCCATCAGCCGGGGCGCGAGCGCCACCTCGCGCCCGTCGCTGCGCGCCAGGCCGAGCCGGTCGAGGGTGGACACCACCCGGTCGACGGTGGAGCGGGCCAGACCGGTCGACCGTGCGAGGTCGCTGTGCCGCACCCGGTCGTCTTCCGAGGGCGCGGACAGCGCGCGCAGCACGGCGAGCCCGCGCTCCAGCGGCCCCACGGAACCGTCGGGGGCGGCGGCGGACGGCGCGGAGGCCGCGGGGCGGGCGGCGTTCGGCATGGGATTCCTCCTGGCAGGCCGTTGACACCGGGCGGCGCTCGGCAGAGACTCGGGCGAAGTCAAATATGAACGATAGTTCATTGCGCGAACAATGAGAACTCCACGACTCCGGGAGAGACCCGATGAGCATCCGCGACGTCTACATCGTCGACGCCGTCCGCACACCGATCGGCAAGTTCGGGGGTGCCCTCTCCTCCGTGCGTCCCGACGACCTCGCCGCGCACGTCGTCAGGTCGCTCGTCGCCCGCACGCCCGACCTCGACCCGGCCAGGATCGACGACGTCTACTTCGGCGACGCCAACGGCGCCGGCGAGGACAACCGGGACGTCGCCCGGATGGCCGTGCTCCTCGCGGGACTCCCCGTCTCCGTCCCCGGCGTCACCGTCAACCGCCTCTGCGGCTCGGGCCTGGAGGCCGTGATCCAGGCCGCCCGTGCCGTGGCCCTCGGCGACGCCTCCGTGGCCGTCGCGGGCGGCGTGGAGTCCATGTCCCGCGCACCCTGGGTCCTCCAGAAGCCCGAGCGCGCCTTCCCCGCAGGCCACCAGCAGCTGCACTCGACCACGCTCGGCTGGCGCATGACCAACCCGCGGATGCCCGACGAGTGGACCGTCCCGCTCGGCGAGGGCGCGGAGCTGATCGCCGACAAGCACGGCATCACCCGCGAGCAGCAGGACGCCTTCGCCCTGGCCAGCCACCGGAAGGCGGCCAGGGCGTGGGCGGACGGCCTGTACGACGGCGAGGTCGTTCCCTGCGACGGTGTGGAGCTCTCCCGCGACGAGTGCGTCCGCGAAGGCTCGTCCATGGAGGCGCTGGCCAGGCTGAAGCCGGTCTTCCGCGAGGACGGCAGCGTCACGGCCGGCAACGCCTCGCCGCTCAACGACGGCGCCGCGGCGCTCCTGCTCGTCGACGAGGAGGGACTGCGCGCCACCGGCCGCGAACCGCTCGCCCGGGTCCGCGCCTCCGCCGTCACCGGCATCGAACCGCAGCTCTTCGGCCTCGGCCCGGTCGAGGCGGTCCAGCGCGCGCTCGCCAAGGCCGGCAGGTCCTTCGCGGACCTCACCACCTTCGAGCTCAACGAGGCCTTCGCCGCCCAGTCGCTCGGCTGCCTCGCGGAATGGCCGGATCTCGACCCCGCCGTCGTCAATCCGCGCGGCGGCGCCATCGCCCTCGGCCACCCGCTCGGGGCCTCCGGCGCCCGCCTCGCCGGCTCCGTCGCCCACCAGCTCGCCGCCGCGGGCTCGGGCACCGGCCTCGCGGCCCTGTGCATCGGCGTCGGCCAGGGCCTCGCGCTCGTCCTGGAGCGCTGACCGGTGCGTACCAGGGTGGGAATCATCGGAGCGGGACCGGCCGGCCTCCTCCTCGCCCGGCTGCTGCACCGGGCGGGCGTCGACTGCGTCGTCCTGGAGAACAGGACCCGCGCGTACGTCGAACAGCGCCAGCGCGCCGGCATCCTCGAACAGGGCACCGTCGACGCCCTGCGCGCCTGCGGGGCGGCCGACCGCCTCGACGCCGAGGGCCTGGAGCACCACGGCATCGAGCTGCGCTTCGACCGGCGGCGCCACCGCATCGGCTTCCCCGAACTGACCGGCGGCCGGTCCGTGACCGTGTACGCCCAGACCGAGGTCGTCAAGGACCTCGTCGCGCTCCAGCTCGCCGGGGGACCGCCCCTGCTCTTCGGGGCGCAGGCGCTCGCGGTCGAGAAGCCCGAGTCCGACCAGCCGGTGGTCCGCTTCACGCACGAGGGCCGCGAGCAGACCCTCACCTGCGACTACGTCGTCGGCTGCGACGGCTTCCACGGCATCGCGCGCGCCGCCGTCCCCGACGAGGTCCGCCGGACGTACGAGCGCACGTACCCCTACTCGTGGCTCGGCGTCCTGGCCGACGTCCCGCCGTCCTGCGACGAGTTGATCTACGCGCGCGGCGAGGACGGCTTCGCGCTGCACAGCATGCGCTCGCCCACCGTCTCCCGCCTCTACCTTCAGGTGCCCAACGGCACCGACCCCGCCGACTGGTCCGACGAGCGGATCTGGGACGAGCTCGACCGGCGGTTCGCGGTCGACGGCGACTGGAGCCTGGCGAGGGGGCCGATCACCGCCAAGTCCGTGACGCCGATGCGCAGTCACGTCACCGAGCCGATGCGCTACGGGCGGGTCTTCCTGGCCGGGGACGCGGCGCACATCGTGCCGCCGACCGGGGCCAAGGGGCTCAACCTGGCGGTGTCGGACGTACGGATCCTGGCCCGGGCCTTCGCGCACCACCACGCCACCGGCTCGGACGAACTCCTGGACTCCTACTCGGACTTGTGTCTGAGACGTGTGTGGCAAGCCACCCGTTTCTCGTACGACATGACTACGATGTTGCACCGTCAACCAAGCGAGGACGCGTTCGACACCCGAGTGCGTCTCGCACGGCTGCACCGTCTCGCTGCCTCCGAATCCGCCGCTGCGGAACTGGCCGCGAACTACACAGGACTGCCTCTCTGACTGGAGATCCGCATGCCCCTGCTCGACCCCAAGACCTGGCAGCCCGTCCGGCTCTCGGGCGGTGAGTCGGACGTCGTCGAGCCGGCCACGGGCGCGTCGCTCGGCGCTGTCACCCTCGCCACCGCGGACGACGTCGGCACCGCCGCCCGGACCGCCGGGGCCGTGCAGACGGCGTGGGCCCGTACGCCCCATTTCGCGCGCGCGGCCGTGCTGCGCCGCGCCGGTGACCTCTTCGCCGCGCACGCCGACGAGTTGCGGGAATGGCTCGTACGGGAGTCGGGTTCCATACCCGGCAAGGCCGACTTCGAGCTCCACGTCGCCGCGCAGGAGTGCTACGAGGCCGCCGCGCTCGCGTCCCGCCCTGCCGGGCAGGTGCTGCCGAGCGAGGCGCCCCGGCTGTCGTACACCCGGCGGGTGCCCGCCGGGGTGGTCGGCGTCATCGCCCCGTTCAACGCCCCGCTGATCCTCTCCATCCGCTCGGTCGCCCCCGCGCTCGCGCTCGGCAACGGCGTACTGCTGAAGCCCGATCCGCGCACCGCGGTGTGCGGGGGGCTGGCGCTGGCCGCCGTGTTCGCCGAGGCGGGGCTGCCGGAGGGGCTGCTGCACGTCCTGCCGGGCGGGGCGGAGGCCGGGAAGGCGCTGGTCGCCGACCCGGACGTGCCGGTCGTCTCGTTCACCGGCTCCACGGCCGCGGGCCGCGCGGTGGGCGAGGCGGCGGGCCGCGCGCTCAAGCGGGCGCACCTCGAACTCGGCGGCAACTCCGCCCTCGTCGTCCTGGAGGACGCGGACCTCGAAGGCGCCGTCGCCCAGGCGTCGTGGGGCTCGTTCTTCCACCAGGGCCAGATCTGCATGACCACGGGCCGCCACCTCGTGCACGCCTCGCTCTACGACGAGTACGTGGAGCGGCTCGCCGCCCGGGCCGAGTCACTGGCCGTCGGCGACCCGCACCGGGAGAAGGTGCACCTCGGGCCGGTCATCGACCAGGGCCAACTCACCAAGATCCACGGCCTGGTGGAGGCCAGCACCGCGCGCGGCGCGAAGCTCGTGGCGGGCGGCGCCCACCGCGACCTCTTCTACCGGCCGACCGTGCTCGCGGGCGTGGACGACGACACCCCGGCGTACGCCGAGGAGGTGTTCGGCCCGGTCGCGCCGGTCCGCTCCTTCGCCACCCTGGAGGAGGCCGCGGCGCTGGCGTCGGCGAGCCCGTACGGACTGTCCCTGGGCATCCTCACCCGCGACACCGCGCTCGGCGTGCGGCTCGCCGAGCGCATCCCCACCGGCATCGTCCACATCAACGACCAGACGGTGAACGACGAGGCGGTGGCGCCCTTCGGCGGAGTCGCCGCCTCCGGCACCGGGGCGCGCTTCGGCGGCGAGGCCAACCTGGACGCCTTCACCGAAGTGCGCTGGACGACGGTACGCGGCGAACCGGCGGACCACCCCTTCTAGGCAGCGGACACGCGACAGGGCCCGGCCGTACGTCCCGGCCGGGCCCTGTCCGTACTCTCCGCGCTCCGCCTAGCCCGCTTCCCGCGTGTCCTGTGCGCCCTGCGCGGCCTTCGCCTCTTCGACGGACTTGCGGACCTCGTCCATGTCGAGATTGCGCGCCTGCCCGATCACGTCCTCGAGCGCGGCCTCCGGCAGCGCGCCGGGCTGGGCGAACACCGCCACGTTCTCGCGCACGATCATCAGGGTCGGGATCGAGCGGATCTCGAAGGCCGCGGCCAGCTCCTGCTGGGCCTCCGTGTCGACCTTGGCGAAGACCAGGTCGTCGTGACGCTCGGACGCGCTCTCGAAGACGGGAGCGAACTGCCGACAGGGACCGCACCAGGAAGCCCAGAAATCGATCAGAACGAAATCGTTGTCCGACACGACCTGATCGAAGTTCTCCTTGGTGAGCTCGACGGTGGACATGGTGTGCTCCTCTTCCTGGCATGACGGGCGAAGCCGTCCCGCACAACGGCATGCGGGCTCGCGATATTCCGCCTGCCCGGCTGGCCACGGCGCACACCCCCGACCAGACTGCCCGTATGACGAATTCAGTGGATGCGGCGGCACCGGCGGAGTACGACGTCGTGGTGGTCGGGGCCGGGCCCGTCGGCGAGAACGTCGCGGACCGCGCCAGGGCGGCCGGGCTGACGACGGCGGTGGTCGAGAACGAACTCATCGGCGGCGAGTGCTCGTACTGGGCCTGCATGCCCAGCAAGGCCCTGCTCCGCCCGGTGACCGCGCGCGCCGACGCGCGCCGCGTGCCCGGACTGCGCGCGTCGGTGCAGGGGCCGCTCGACGTGTCCGAGGTCCTGGCGCACCGCGACTACTACGTGTCCGAATGGAAGGACGACGGCCAGGCCGGCTGGCTGGAGTCGATCGGCGTGGACATCCACCGGGGCCGGGGCCGGCTCGACGGCCCCCGGCGGGTCACCGTCGAGGCCCCGTCGGGCGAGCGCCGCACCCTGACGGCGCGGCACGCGGTGGCCCTGTGCACCGGCAGCCGCGCCGTCGTGCCCGACCTGCCCGGCGTCGCGGGGGCGAACCCCTGGACCAGCCGGGAGGCGACCAGCGCGGGCAAGGCGCCCGGCCGCCTCGTCGTCGTCGGCGGGGGAGTGGTCGCCGTGGAGATGGCCACGGCCTGGCAGGCGCTCGGCTCCCGGGTCACCCTGCTCGTACGCGGAGAGGGGCTGCTCGCCAGGATGGAGCCGTTCGCGGGCGAGCTGGTCGCCGAGGCCCTCGCGGAGGCCGGCGCCACCGTACGCACCGGAACCTCCGTCGCCGCGCTGGAGCGCGCCGAGGGCGGCGACGGCCCGGTCACCGTCGTCCTCGGCACGGGCGAGCGGATCGAGGCCGACGAGGTCCTGTTCGCCACCGGCCGCGCCCCGCGCACCGACGACGTCGGCCTCGACACGGTCGGCATCGAGCCCGGCTCCTGGCTGAAGGTCGACGAGAGCTGCCGCGTGGAGGGCAACGACTGGCTGTACGCCGTGGGCGACGTCAACCACCGGGCGCTGATGACCCACGAGGGCAAGTACCAGGCGCGCGTCGCGGGCGCGGCCATCGCGGTCAGGGCGCACGGCGAGCCCCTGGACACGGCCCCCTGGGGCGCCCACTCCGCCACCGCCGACCACGCCGCCGTACCCCAGGTGGTCTTCACCGACCCGGAGGCCGCGGCGGTCGGCCTCACCCTCGCGGAGGCCGAGGCGGCGGGACGCCGGGTGCGGGCGGTCGACTACGACATGGCGTCCGTCTCGGGCGCCGGCCTGTACGCCGACGGCTACCGGGGCCGCGCCCGCATGGTCGTCGACCTGGACCGCGAGACCGTTCTCGGCGCCACCTTCGTGGGCCCGGGCGTCGCCGAACTGCTGCACTCCGCCACCGTGGCGGTGGCCGGCGAGGTCCCGATCGCCCGCCTGTGGCACGCGGTCCCGGCCTACCCGACGATCAGCGAGGTGTGGCTGCGCCTCCTGGAGGCGTACCGGGGCTGAGCGGGCTCGCGCCCGCCGAATCCGGGCGAGCGCCCCGGCGAGTCGGGCGGAGTTCCACCGACACGGAAAACAGGACGATTCACAAGCCGGGTCGGGATGGCAAGGTGCAGGAGCCGCAGTTGCGATACGGCTGCGGCCGGCGCGGCGATGGCCGGGCCGTGGTACGGAACAAAGGATCGAACTGATGGCAACAGGCACTGTGAAGTGGTTCAACGCGGACAAGGGCTTCGGGTTCATCCAGCAGGACGAGGGCGGCCCGGACGTGTTCGTCCACTTCTCCGCCATCCAGACGCAGGGCTTCAAGGAGCTCCACGAGGACGACAAGGTCCAATTCGACGTCACCCAGGGCCCGAAGGGCCCGCAGGCGGAGAACGTCACCCTCAGGTAGTGCCCCGCCGGGCCGCCCGGCCCCGCGCCTGAGAGCCGGAGCCGGGTGCCCTGCCGCCCCCGCCCCTCCCCGGGGCGGGCGGCGTACCTCGGGGCGGGCCGCCGCCCCGGGCCGCTGGCGCGGTCGGAGCCGGCCCGGGGCCCGGGCCGGCGGTCAGTTCCCGGCGGCGGTCACGTCCCGGGCGGCGTGGGCCTGAGCACGGCGAACGTCGCGCCGAAGGGGTCCGCGAGCCAGGCCAGCCGGCCGACGTCCGGGATCTCGGCGGCGGGCATCACGACCGACCCGCCGTTCCCCTGCGTCCGCGCGACGACCTCGTCGGTGTCCTCCACGGCGAAGTACGGGATCCAGCGCGGCTGCTCGGAGGCTTCCCGGAGCGCGGCGACCCCGCCGAACGAGGCGTCCTGCTGGTCGCCCTCGGCGGTGGAGAGCACCGTGTACGTCATGCCCGGCGCGTCCATGTCCTGCGACCGCCAGCCGAACAGCGCGCCGTAGAAGCGCAGCGCCGCCGCCGGATCGCCGGTGTGCAGCTCCGCCCAGCACAGCGTGCCCGTCTCGGAGGTCTTCTCCAGCCCCTTCGTCTCGGTCGGCTGCCATACGGCGAACTCAGCGCCGCCCGGGTCGGTGAGCGCCGCCATCCGTCCGGCGTTCATGACGTCGAACGCCTCGACGCGCACGGTGCCGCCGCCCTGCCCGGCGGCCTTCACCGTGGCGTCGGCGTCGGGCGACTGGAAGTACACCGTCCAGGCGGAACTCGCGCCCTCCTCCGTCAGCGGCCCGAGCGCGGCGACCGTTCTGCCCTCCAGCTGGAAGAACCCGTAACCGCCCGCCTCGGGGCCCGCCGACAGGAAGTCCCAGCCGAGGACGCTTCCGTAGAAGGCGGCGGCGGCCCCGGTGTCCGGACTGCCGAGGTCGAGCCAGTTGGGGGACCCGGTGACGAAGTCGGTGCTCAGCATGGTGGTACGCCCTGCCTCTCTGGAGGTGTGCCGCTGGAGGATGCCGCGCGGGTGGCCGGCGGAGCACCTGCCAGCCTTGCCGATCGCGTCCGTGCGGGCATGGGCCGTCACGGTGGCGCAGACCCGGTTCATCCTCATGGACCAGCGCGGCGGCGTACCGGAAACGCATGCCCGCGCGGCGGCTGACGGCCCGTCAGTGCCGGTGGCCGGGCTCCTCGCCCGCGTGCCGGTCGGCAGGCGGCCCGGAGGTGCCCGCCGCCTTCCCCGCCTCGACCGTGAAGGCGGCGGTGCGCACCTTGCCGTCGTGCCGGAAGTCGAGGAAGAGGCGGTACGTGCCGGGACTCGGCGCGGTGGTGGTGAAGGACACCTCGGGGCCGGGCTCGGTGGCGCCGTCGCCCGGCTCGCCGTTGGGGTGCACGTGGAGGTAGGCCAGGTCGCCCGAGCGCAGGGCGACGAGGTGACCGTAGGCGCCGAGGTAGGGCTGGAGGTCGGTGACCGGCCGCCCGTTCTTCGCCACGTTCAGCCGGAGCTCGCCGCTGCGCCCGGAGCTCAGCCCGCCGGTGAGGGTCACGTCGTACCCGTCGACCCTCGCGGTGGCGGCGGGAGCCGGGACGCGGGCGGGCCGGTACGCGCCCGAGACGGCCAGGTCGGCGCCGAGCGTCAGCGCCTCGGCGCCCTTCCGGGCGGGCTTGAAGTCGGCGAAGGCCCGGTAGCCGCCGGCCGCGGGCAGCTCGGCGGACGTGGTCCAGGTGCCGTCGGCGGCGCGGGTCGGGTGGAGGTGCCGGTAGACCGTCAGGTCGCGCGAGGCGACGACGAAGTGCAGCTCCTTCCCGTGTTCGCGCTCGAACGCGGTGACCTTGCGGCCGTTCTCGTCCTGGATGGAGAAGCGGAGCCGGGCGCGCTCGCCGGCCGGGACCCGGGACGTCTCCAGTGCCAGGGTGTAGCCGCCCTCGGAGATCTGGAGGCCCCCGGCGGCCGCTGTCTTGCCGCCGTGTTCCGCGTGCCCGCCGCCTTCGGCCGGCTTCCCCTCCCGCGCCGCCCCGTGCCCGCCGTGGCCGGCCGGCCGCTCGTCCGCCACGACGGGGCCGACGCCCTTGCCCACGCCGTACGCCGCTCCGAACGTCGTGGCCGCCGCCGCGGCGAAAGCTGTGATCTTCAGTCCGGTGTTCATGACGCTCCCCTGGAGGTACGAGCCGCTGCCGATGTCGCGGCCGATGCCCCCAACATACCCCCAGGGGGTATCAAGTCAAGTGCGAAGGCCGGCTCACCCGCGCCGGGGGAACGTCAGGCGGTCCGGTCCCGGCGCCCCGCCTCTCCGCCCGGCTCCGCGCGGGGCACGAGCGCCGGGGCGACGTTGCCGAGCACGGTGTCGCGGTCGATCACGACGCGCCCCACGTCGTCCCGGCCGGGCACCTCGTACATGACGTTCAGCAGCAGCTCCTCGAGGATCGCGCGGGCCGCCCTTGCGCCCGTACGGCGCAGCAGCGCCCGGTCGGCGATCGCGTCCAGCGCCTCCGGCGTGAACTCCAGCTCGACGCCGTCCATCTCGAACAGCCGCCGGTACTGCTCGACCAGCGCGTTGCGCGGCTCCGTGAGGATCCGCACCAGCGCGGCGCGGTCGAGCGGGCTCACGGACGAGATCACCGGCAGCCGGCCCACGATCTCCGGGATGAGCCCGAACTTCAGCAGGTCCTGGGGCGTGACGCGGGCGAGAGGGCCCAGTGCGTCCCGGTCCGCGCCGGCGGCCGGCGCGGGGGCGCCGAATCCGATGCCCCGGTGGCCGGCCCGCTGCTCCACGATCCGCTCCAGCCCGTCGAACGCCCCGCCCACGATGAAGAGCACGTGGGTCGTGTCGAAGGTGACGAACTCCTGCTGCGGATGCTTGCGCCCGCCCTGCGGCGGCACGCTCGCGGTCGTGCCCTCCAGGATCTTCAGCAGCGCCTGCTGCACGCCCTCACCGCTGACGTCGCGAGCGGCCGACGCGTTCTCACCCCTCCGGGCGATCTTGTCGATCTCGTCGATGTAGATGATCCCGGTCTCGGCCTTGCGTACGTCGAAGTCGGCCGCCTGGACCAGCTTGAGCAGGATGTTCTCCACGTCCTCGCCGACGTACCCGGCCTCCGTCAGGGCCGTCGCGTCGGCGGTCGCGAAGGGGACGTCCAGCATCCGGGCGAGGGTCTGGACGAGATACGTCTTGCCGCAGCCGGTCGGGCCGAGCAGCAGGACGTTGGACTTGCCGAGTTCCACGTCCTCGCGCCCGCCCGGACCGGGCGGCCCGCCCCGGGTCCCGCGCCGCCCGGCGACCGCGCCGACGCGCTTGTAGTGGTTGTGGACCGCGACCGCGAGCGTCTTCTTGGCGTCGTCCTGCCCGATGACGTACTGGTCGAGGAAGGCGTGGATCTCCCGCGGCGCCGGCGGCCTGCGGAGCCCGTCGCCGTCCGCCCCGTCCGGCTCCTCCGCGATCAGCTCGTTGCACAGCCCGACGCACTCGTTGCAGATGCAGACGCCGGCCGGGCCCGCGACGAGTCTCTCCACCTGCTTCTGGCTCTTCCCGCAGAACGTGCACTTCAGCAGGTCGCTGCTGTCACCGATCCGTGCCACCCGGAAACGTCCTCACTCGCCGCAAGCCCTCAAGACACTTCGAATGGCACCACCATATGACGTCACCATCTGGATGCCGACGGTATCTTGAACCGACACGGACGGCAACGCGCAGGCAAGTGAGGACCATGGGCCGGCTCAGCAGGGCGGAGCTCCAGGAGCACAACCGCGCCAGGGTGCTCGAAGCGGCCAGGAGCGAGTTCACCGAACGCGGGTTCCCGGGCGCGAAAGTGGACGCCATCGCCGAGCGTGCCGGACTGACCCGCGGCGCGGTGTACTCCAACTTCCCCGGCAAGCGGGCGCTGTACTTCGCCGTACTGGCCGATCTGGCCGAGCGCGTACCCGCCCCGCCGCATGCCCAACCCGGTCGTACCGGCCGGGAGGCCCTCGGCGCGCTCGCCCGCGCCTGGGTGGCCGGGCTGCCGCTCGTCGAAGCCGACGCGGGCGGGCGCCACGGAGTGCCCCGCCTGGAGAGACACCTGATGGCGGAGGTCCTCGCCGAAGAGCGGGTGCGCCGGCCGTTCGCGCAGCTCATGAAGCTCGACGCGATCCTCCTGGGTCTTGCCCTCGAGGAGTTGCGGCCGGCCGCGACGCCGCCGGCCCGCCTGGTGCGCAGGGCGGAGGCCGTTCTCACGACCCTGCACGGCGCCAGCCAGATGGCGGACGCCGCACCGGGCTTCATCGACCCGTTCAGCGTCGTACGGGCCTGCGAACGGCTGGCGGGCCTCGACCTCGACGACGTCTGGCCCCCTCCGCACCTGCCGTACGTCCCGCAGGCCCGCCCCGTCGACGAGCCCTGGTCCCCGCCGTCCCTGCCCGACGCCGTGCGGGGCGGCCCGGCGCGTCTGGCGGGCGACGGCGTGGTGGCGGTGCTCGGCCTGCACCGGCTGGAAGCCGCCGAGGAAGCCGTACGGGCGGCCCCGCCCGGCGCCACGGTCACCGCGGTCCTGGTCACCGGCGAACCGGCCGAACTGCTGCCGCTGGCACGCCTGGCCGTCGCCGGGCTCTGCGGCGGCCTGCGCCGGTCGTTCCCGCCGTCGGCGTGGCCGCGACTCCAGGTGGTGTACGACGCGTCCGGCGCCCTCGCGGGAGCGGCCGGCATACCGGCCGTGAGCGACGGCACCGAAGCGGCGGTGCGGGTCGTGGCGGGCCGGATCGTCGCCCGCGCCGACGGCCGCGGCGCGTGCCACGCGGCGGCCTCGGCCGAGTACGGCGGGCCCGCGACCACGGCCGGATCGGACCGGCGCCGCCGGTGAGGCGGCCGGGCCGGTAACGCCGGACTCCGGCGCGCCGGGCAGGGGCGCCCCGGACGCCCGGAGCCGGACCCGCGCGGCACTCGTCCTGCACCGCCCCCGCCGCGCTCTGCCGGACGGTCAGCTGCCGGGCCCGCCCAAGTGGGTGGTGAACCAGGTGCGGGCCAGTTCGGAGACCCGTTCCAGCGCGCCCGGTTCCTCGAAGAGGTGCGTGGCGCCCTCGACGACCTCCAGGCGGTTCTCGCAGCGCAGCTCCGCCTGCGCCCGCCGGTTGAGGTCCAGCACCAGCGAGTCCCGCCCGCCCACGACGAGCAGGGTGGGCGCGCGTACGTCGCCGAGCCGCGGCCGGGCCAGGTCGGGCCGGCCGCCGCGCGAGACGACGGCGCCGACCTCGGGGCCGGCGGACGCGGCGGCCCGCAGTGCCGCCGCGGCTCCGGTGCTCGCGCCGAAGTAGCCGAGTGGCACGGAGGTGCGCGCACGCAGCCAGCGGGTGGCGTCCAGGAGCCGCGCGGCCAGGGTGTCGATGTCGAAGACGTTCGCCCGGTGGGTCTCCTCCGCCGGGGTGAGCAGGTCGAAGAGCAGGGTGCCGAAGCCGGCCCCGTCGAGGGCCGTCGCCACCGACCTGTTGCGCGGACTGCGGCGGCTGCTGCCCGAGCCGTGGGCGAACACGACGACACCGCGCGCACCGGCGGGCAGGGTGAGGTCGCCGGCGAGCCGGACGCCTCCGGCGTCCACCTCGACCTCCTCGGCGGCGGCCGTCGGGGTGCGCCCCGGCCGGGCGGCGGCCCGCGCCAGCAGGGCGACGACCTCCTCGTCCGGGGTCTGCGTGAAGTTCTCGTACCACTCGCCGACGGCCCGGAACACGGCGGGCGCGGACAGGCACACGACGTCGTCCACCTGAGCGCTCAGCCGCGCCACGGCGTCGGGCGCCGCCACCGGAACCGCGAGCACCACGCGGGCCGCGCCCTGCGCCCGTACGACCTCGCAGGCGGCGGCCGCCGTGGCCCCGGTGGCGATTCCGTCGTCGATCACGACGACGGTCCGCCCCGCAAGCGGCACCCGCGGCCGGTCGCCGCGGAACCGCAGCGCCCGTCTGTCGAGTTCCGCGTGCTCCTCCCGTTCGACCGCGGCGACCTCGTCCGGACCGACCCCGCTGCGGCGGACGATGTCGTCGCTGATGACCCGCGCCCCGCCCTCCCCGATGGCGCCGAACCCCAGCTCCCGGTGGTACGGCACGCCGAGTTTGCGTACGACGACGACGTCGAGGGGGCAGCCCAGTGCCCGTGCCACCTCGTAGGCGACCGGGACCCCGCCTCGGGGCAGGCCCAGGACGACGGGTTCTTCGGATGCGAGGTGTCGCAGGGCCACGGCCAGCCGCTGTCCCGCGTCGGCGCGATCGGTGAACAGCACGGTGGTTCACCCCCAACCAGGGGAGACAGAAACCACGTCCACACCTTCTTCGAACCAACCGCATCGTCCGCCGCCGCGCAAGTCGGCGGCCCGACGCAGTCGGCGTAACCGCTGTACGGCATACGGACCAGCCGCGACGCCCGGGCCCGGAGCCGCACCGGTTGCGGTTCGCTCGTCCGGGAGCCACGATTGTCCCTGACCCACTGGTGACTATCGCTCACTCTTCGTGTTCGGGGGTCGTTGCTGCAACGAGGTGAAGCATGTGGGCCTCGCGGTAAGGAGCCACGGCCATGACACTTCCCAGCGACCGGTCTTACGCGGTCGAACTGCACGTATCGGCGGAGCGCGTCTCGCAGATCCGGCGCATCGTTGCCGCTCACCTGCGGCACTGGAATCTCGAGCTGCACATCCAGCCGGTGTGCAGGGGTGTCGAGGAACTTCTGACCAATGTCCACCGCCATGTCGGCGACGACAACCGGTGCGTGGTCGAACTGCGCTGGACCGGCAGGCATCTCACGGCGTCGGTGGCCGACAACGGCCCCCCGATGCCGCGCCTGGCCTCCGCCGGCGGGGGCGGCCTCGCCGCTGTCGCGCGACTGTGCGACAGCTGGGGGACCTGCGGCACCGCCGACGGCAAAGTCGTGTGGTTCACCCGGCGGGTCGCCGACGCGCACAACAGCCCGCTGGTGCCGTGCCCGCCCGTGCCGGGCGTGGGCGACGCCAAGGGGCAGCCGGAGCCCGTTCCCGCGCCCGCCCCGGCTCCGTCCGCCGCACCGGCCCCCGCCTCCGTCGCGGTTCCCGCGCTGGTCTAGCCGGGAAGGCGCGGCGGCAGCCGCCCCGAGACCTCCCGGGTACCGACCGGGAGGTCTTGGGGCGGCGCGGCGGTCGCGGACTCACCGGGGCGGCGCGGTCAGTCGGGGAAGTCCCCGGACAGCGCGGCGGCCAGCCGCAGGTGCGGGACCGCCTCGTCGCCCCGGCCCTGCCGCTCCAATGTGCGGCCCAGCATCAGCTGGGCGTAGGACTCGACCGGGCTGCGCTCCACGATGGAGCGCAGTTCGGTCTCCGCCTTGCCCAGCTGGGCGGAGTGGTAGTACGAGCGGGCGAGCAGCAGGCGCGGGGCGAGCTGCTCGGGGACCTCGCCGACCAGGCCGGTGAGGACGCGGGCGGCCTTGTCGTACTCCTTGGCTTCGAAGAAGAACCGTGCCCGCGCCCAGCGTTCGGCGGGGGTGCCGTGGCTGTAGTAGACGTCGTTGAGATTCGTCCTCGCGGTCATCGCGGACCCTCCTGTCGGCGCCCCCGGACGGGGGCCGTGCGACAGCCTCAACCACCGGTGTTGGTTGAACATTCCATCAGTGTGGGGCCGGTGCCGACGCGGTGTCAGTCGGCGGGTCGGCGGCCCTCGCCGAGGCCGGAACCCAGCCGGTGCGCCGCTTCCCCCGGCGCGAGGCGCTCCACCACTTCGGCCAGGTCGTGGCAGGCCAGCTCGATCTTCCGGCGGACGTTCTGCTGCTCGGTGATGATCGCCGCCAGCAGCAGCGCGGTGAGCGCCACCGAACCGTTGAGCGCCTGAAGGGTCAGCATGACCTCGAAGAGGCTGTGGTCCGCGAACGGTCCGGCCTTGTCGATCGCCGCCGAGATCGCCAGTACGGACACGAACACGGCGCACGGCCCGCTCCCGGCGAGCCGGAAACGCAGGGCGGCCCAGATGAGCAGCGGGAAGAGGAGGAAGAGCAGCGACATCTCGCTCCTGGTGGCCAGGGAGGCGACCACCGCGGCCGTGACCGTCAGGGCCAGGGCCTCCGGCCACCGCGAGGTGTCGCCCGGCATCCGGAACCGCCGCAGGACGACCAGCAGCGGTGTCACCACCAGCACGCCCATGGCGTCCCCGGCCCACCACGCGGCCCACACGGGCCAGAAGTTGGCGAGGGGCAGATTGCCGCTGAGGAACAGGACGCCCGAGCCCACGGTGGCGCTGATCAGCATCCCGCCCAGGGCCCCGAGGAAGACCAGCGCCACTCCGTCCCGCAGCCGGTTCAGCTCGACGTGGTAGCCCACGCGGCGCAGCATCAGGTACGCGCACACCGGAGCCAGCGTGTTGCCCGCCATGATGCCCAGCTCGGCCGGGCGGAACGAGGTGATCGACAGCACGACGAGGAGGGTG
Organism: Streptomyces sp. NPDC054887; assembly: GCF_053610585.1. Classification (NCBI taxonomy): domain Bacteria; kingdom Bacillati; phylum Actinomycetota; class Actinomycetes; order Kitasatosporales; family Streptomycetaceae; genus Streptomyces; species Streptomyces sp. NPDC054887. The sequence continues at coordinate 26,500 of NZ_JBSGYQ010000058.1, forward strand.
CCGAGCGCGATCCCCGGCCAGACCCGCAGCCCCATGTACAGAAGGGAGCTGAGGGCGATGCCGGTAGGGGGCCACAGGGGCGTGACGACCGAGCCCTCGACGGTCACCTGCTCCAGCAGACCGATCTGCCCGCCCGCGAAATAGGCGCCGGCCACGCCGAGTGTCCGAAGAACGGTCCCGGACACGCGTCGGATCTCCTCGGTGCGCATCACACCAGCCATCAGACAACGCCCCCGGCCCGGCGCGGGCCGTGACACGCCCCCGCGGGGCCGCTTGCCTCAGCCGGGCCGCTCCGCCGACGGCGCGGGGCCGTCGTAGGTCAGGACGAGCACGGCGGCGTCGTCCGCGTGGCCGGTGGAGTCCGCCACCTTCATCACCTCGGCGGCCAGAACGTCCGGATCGCCGCCGCATCCCGCCGCGACCAGCGCCGCGACCTGCTCCAGTCCGTCCTCTATCGGGAACGACGGCCCCTCGACCACTCCGTCCGTCACCAGGACGTAGGACCCCGGCTGCGTCAGCCGGCGGCGGACGACGGGGTACTCCTCGGCCGGCATCAGGCCGAGCGGCAGTCCGCCCTCGTCCTCGGCGATGCCGCACCGGCCGTCGGCCGAGGCCCACACCGTGGGCACATGGCCCGCGCGGGCGCTCGCGAGCTCCTGGGTGGCCGGATCGAAGCGCAGGAACGTACAGGTCGCGAAGAGGCTGCTGTCCACCGACACCAGCAGCTCGTTGGCCCGGCGGAGCACCTCGCCGGGGTCCGCGGCGGCCACGGCCACCGCGCGCAGGCCGATCCGGACCTGGCCCATGAAGGCGGCCGCCTCCACGTCGTGGCCCTGCACGTCCCCGACGCAGAACGCCAGCGAGCCGTCGGGGAGCGCGAAGCCGTCGTACCAGTCGCCGCCGATGTCCAGGCCGTGGCGCGCGGGCGAGTAGCGGGCCGCGGTCCGCAGTCCGGGTACGGACGGCAGCTCGGCCGGCAGCATCTCGCGCTGGAGCGCCTCGGCCAGCTCCACCCGTGCCTGCTGCAACTCCGTGCCGGTACGAACCTGCGCCGTGAGCCGCCCGAGCCGGGTCAGCAGATCGTCGGCGCTCGTGGGGCGACGCCGGGTCATGGACCGCTCCGAGAATCGTGGGCTCCTGCTCGCGAACCACTGCCGGAAACCGCACGCAGCGGCACGCCCCATGGTATTTCCGCGACGCGACTCCCGCTCAGCGAGCGCGTGGCCGCCTGTCCGCGACGCCGCCGCCGAAGGCGCCGGCGGTTCTCCGGAACGGCGCGAACGGAACGGAGGTGCGGGGCGCCCGACCGGTCCCGCGCACCGCTGCTCGTCGTGCGCCGCGGCGCCGCGGTTTCGTCCCGGCAGTGCTTGGACGGGCCTGATCCCCTCTTTCCCCTGGCCTTTGACGCCACGTCACCCGAACGGCCCCGGTCCGTACCACGGTTCGGCGAGGCTGTGATGGGCATGTCAATTTGGCCGCGTGCCGGACGCCGCGGCCCGTCAGGAGGACAGGACACAGTGCAGACGAGTTCGCGGATCCGCAGAATCCCGATCGCCCTGGCCGGCGCCCTGGCGCTGGTCGTCGCCTTTCCGGGCAGCGCTCTCGCCGCCCCGCCCCCGGCGCTCCCCGCCAACGCGGACGGGCTGGAACAGACGTTCCAGCCCGCTTACGACTACGACACGGACGGGTGCTACCCCACCCCCGCCATAGGCACCGACGGGACGGTGAACGGCGGCCTCAAGCCGTCGGGCGCCCTCAACGGCCAGTGCCGGGACGCGTGGGACCTCGACAACACCAACGGATACGCGCGGTCCAAGTGCAACAACGGCTGGTGCGCGATCATGTACGGCCTCTACTTCGAGAAGGACCAGGCCGTGGCGGGCAGCAGCCTCGGCGGGCACCGCCACGACTGGGAGCACGTCGTGGTCTGGGTCCAGAACAACCAGGCCCAGTACGTCTCCACCTCCGCGCACGGCAGCTTCGGCATCCACGGCCGCGACCGGATCCGGTGGGACGGTACGCACCCCAAGATCGTCTATCACAAGGACGGCCTGAGCACGCACTGCTTCCGCCCCGCGAACTCCAACGACGAGCCCCCGGAGAACCACTACCGCGGGTGGCAGTTCCCCCAGCTGGTCGGCTGGAACGGCTATCCCGCGGGGGTGCGCGACAAGCTCAGCCAGGCCGACTTCGGGAGCGCCGTGTTCGGCCTCAAGGACGGCAACTTCAACCGCCACCTGGAGAAGGCCAAGCCGGCCGGGATCCCGTTCGACCCCCACGCCTCCTGACCCACCCCGCCGCTCGACGCCTCGCCGGGCGGCCCGGCTGCGTACTCGCGGCGTGACGCGGACGGCCGCGAGCGGCCCCCGCGACCCGCGGGACGCGCATCCGGGCCGCCCGGAGACCCCCTGCGGACCGCTCCGGGAGGGCTCCGGCTGTGAGTCGGCCCATAGGGCCCGGATCACACACGATGCCCGGTAGTAGGCGCCGGAGCGCTCCCGGGCGGGCCGCGGACGGGTCGTTCACCTCCTCGGGCCCCGAGCTACGTAGCGGGGCCGTACGGCCGGTCATTGCCGACGCCGCGGACTGCCGTTAACCATGGATCGAGCCCGGGGAGCTGATCGCTCCCGGCCCGCCGAGCGCCTCCCGCTCCGGCTGTCGCAGACCTCGTCGCGCTGCTCCACTTCCGCCGCCGCCGGTCTCCGCGCTGTCCTGTCGTCTCCCGAATGGAGAGTTCCATCCGTATGACCGCTCAGTCTCTGAACCTCGCCGCCCGTTCCGCCCGCAAGTTCTCGCTCTCCGCGCTGTGCGCAGCCGGAGCCGCGGCAGTGGCCCTGTCCGTCGCCCCGTCCCCCGCGCACGCCACCGCCCCGGCGGCGCAGAGCACGTCGGCGTCGGCGCAGGTCTCGGCGGCCGGTGTCTTCGCGCAGGCGGACGCCCTCGCCACTCAGGCCGAGAAGGCCGAGAAGATCGCGAAGGCGGAGAAGGCCGAGAAGGCCGAGAAGGCGGAGAAGTCGGAGAAGGCCGCCAAGGCGGCCAAGGCGAAGAAGGCCGCGAAGGCCACCTCCTACCCGGACAACCTCGACGGCTGGATCCGTGAGGCCCTGGCCATCATGAAGGAGGAAGGCATCCCCGGCAGCTACGAGGGCCTTCACCGCAACATCATGCGTGAGTCCGGCGGCGACCCCGACGCGGCCAACAACTGGGACATCAACGCGCAGAACGGCACGCCGTCCAAGGGTCTGCTCCAGGTGATCCAGCCCACCTTCGACGCCTACCACGTCGAGGGCACCCCGAAGCAGCTGACCGACCCGGTCGCCAACATCACCGCGGCGGCCAACTACGCCGCCGACCGGTACGGCTCCATCGACAACGTCGACTCCGCCTACTGAGCGTCCCCGCCGACCCGCACGCCACCGCCGTGCGCCGGCCGGCCCCCGCCGAAGTCCGCGACCGGCCGGTCCGCGGGCGAGGGGGCCACTCGCCCGTGACCGGCACCTCCTGAGCCGGCCGGGCCCCCGGCGGCCCCCGTCATCGGAAAGTGCCCCCCGGCCGCGTCCGCGTGCCGCCTCCGCGCGGAAGGGGTTGAGTAGGGGGAGCGGCGAGCATCGGCGGCGACCCGGCGGCGCCGGGCATCGCACGCCGGTCACGACGGAGGCGCACATGACACAAGCGAACGGAACCCCGGGGCTGCGGTGCCTGGTCACCGGCGCCACCGGCTACATCGGCGGCCGGCTCGTTCCCGAGCTGCTCGACGCCGGACACCAGGTGCGCTGCCTGGCCCGTACGCCGGAGAAACTGCGCGACCACCCCTGGGCCGAACGGGCCGAGGTGGTGCGCGGCGACGTCACGGACGAGGACTCGGTACGCGCGTCCATGCGGGGCGTCGACGTCGCGTACTACCTGGTGCACGCTCTGGGCACCGGCGCCGATTTCGAGCGGACCGACCGCCGGGCCGCCGAGATCTTCGGGGAGCAGGCCCGCGCCGCCGGGGTCCGGCGCATCGTCTACCTCGGCGGACTGACACCGTCGGGCGTCCCCGAACGCGAACTGTCGCCCCATCTGCGCTCCCGGGCCGAAGTGGGCTCGATCCTGCTGGCCTCCGGCGTGCCGACGACCGTCCTGCGCGCCGCGGTGATCATCGGCTCCGGGTCCGCCTCCTTCGAGATGCTCCGGTACCTGACCGAACGCCTGCCCGTCATGGTCACGCCCAGCTGGGTCCGCACCCGTATCCAGCCGATCGCCGTCCGCGACGTCCTGCGCTACCTCGTCGGCAGCGCCGTCATGCCCGAGGACGTGAACCGCGCCTTCGACATCGGCGGCGCCGACGTCGTCACGTACCGCGACATGATGCGCAGGTACGCCGCCGTGGCCGGGCTGCCCCGGCGCCTCATCGTGCCCGTCCCCGTCCTGACGCCGGGACTGTCCAGCCACTGGGTCGGCCTGGTCACGCCGGTGCCGCGGCAGATCGCCCGCCCCCTGGCCGAGTCCCTGCGGCACGAAGTCGTCTGCGACGAGCACGACATCGCCGCGTACGTCCCCGACCCGCCGGGCTCGCCCATCGGCGTCGACAAGGCGCTCGCGCTGGCGCTCCAGCGGGTGAAGGAGACCCGGGTCACCACCCGCTGGTCCTCCGCGTCGGTGCCCGGCGCGCCCAGCGACCCGCTGCCCACCGACCCCGACTGGGCCGGCGGCAGCCTCTACACCGACCGGCGGGAGCTGACCGTCGACGCCACCCCGCAGGCCCTGTGGAAGGTCATCGAGGGCGTCGGCGGCGAGAACGGCTGGTATTCGTTCCCCCTCGCCTGGGCCGTGCGCGGCTGGGCGGACCGCCTGGTCGGCGGCGTGGGGCTCAGGCGGGGCCGCCGCGACGCCCACCGGCTGCGCGTGGGGGACTCGCTGGACTTCTGGCGGGTCGAGGAGATCGAGCGGGGCCGTCTGCTCCGGCTGCGTGCGGAGATGCGGCTGCCGGGTCTCGCCTGGCTGGAGATGTACGCGGAGCGGGACGGGGCCGGGCGCACCCGTTACCGGCAGCGGGCCCTGTTCCACCCCCACGGGCTGCTCGGGCACGCGTACTGGTGGAGCGTCTCGCCGTTCCACGCGGTCGTCTTCGGCGGCATGGCCCGCAACATCGCCCTCGCCGCCGCCGGCACACCGGCCGGACGCCCCGCCGAACAGGGGGCCGGACACACCGCGCCGACGCCGTGAGCCGGGGGTGACCCGGCGCGGCCGGGGCACCGCACGCCCCTCAGCTCACGATCCCCCGCGCGATGCCGAGCTCCACCAGGTCCCGGGGCCGCAGCCGCAGCAGGTCCGCCGTTTCCGGGACCTGCTCCGGGGTGCGCTTGAGGATGGCCGCGGCGGCCTCCGGAGCGATCACGGAGAAGTAGCTGTCGGAGGCGGCCCAGAGGTTGCCGGGCGCGGTCAGGGCGAGAGCACCGCCGGACCCGCCCTCGCCGATCAGAAGCGTGGTGACCGGTACGCGAACCGTCGCCATCGCGTCGAAGAGGTCCGCGATGGCGGCGCCCGCGCCCGCCCGTTCGGCCGCCTCGTCGTTCGCCGCTCCCGGTGTGTCGACGAGGGTGAGCACCGGGATGCCCAGCCGGCCGGCGAGGCGGACCAGACGGGCGGCGGTGCGGAAGCCGGCCGGGAGCGTCGCGGTGCCGCACTGGGCCGCGTACGCCACGGCCCGGCCCCGACGCAGCCCGAAACCGCAGCGCATGCCCGGGTCCGTGCCCCCGCACCGGTCGCCGCCGATCTCCCGGACCTGGTCGAAGTAAGCGGCGAGATACGCGTCGGCGCGCGGCCGCCGGGGGGAGCGGGCCCGGGTCACCGCCTCCCAGCCGGTCGTGGCGGGCCGGTCGCCGCCCGTCGGCCCGGCGAGCGGCCCCGGCGGCTCGGGCGGCCCCTCCCACGGAGCCGCGCCCAGGTGGCGCAGCCACCCGGCCAGCGCGTCCCGCAGGTCCTCGGGGCGTACGACCGCGTCGATCTGGCCCGCGACCAGCTGCCCCTCGGCGGTGTACGCCGCCGGGTCGGCGCCCGGCGGCCGTACCCTCGACCCCGCGAAACCGACCTGCGCGCCGGGCAGCCCCAGGACGACGTCGGCGCCCGCTCCGAGCGTCGCCCAGCCGCCCCCGGTGGTCGGGTCGCGCAGGACGGCGAGCTGCGGCACCCCACGGGCGCGCAGCAGCGCGGACTGCCGGGCCACGCGCTGGAGCTGCACCAGGGCCGCCATGCCCTCCTGCATACGGCTGCCGCCGGTGGCGATCAGGGAGACGAGCGGCAGGCGCCGCTCACGGGCCGCGGTGTACGCCGCCTCCAGACGGTCGCCCGTCCGCTCGCCGAGGGAGCCGCCGAGGAAGCCGAACTCGAAGGAGACGACGACCGCCGGCGTGCCGCCGATGGAGCCGGTGCCGCAGACGACGGACTCGCTCTCGCCGGTGCGCTCCCCGGCGCGGGCCAGCGACCGCCCGTACCCGGGCCATCCGATCGGGCCGTCGGGGCGGCGCGGCGCTTGCGGCCGCATGTCCTCGGGCCCCGCGGCGAGTTCGGCGAAGCTTCCGCGTTCCACGACCGCGGCGATCGCCTCGCGGGCGGTCATGACGTCAGCCACGCGGCCCCCGCTCGTGCAGCGCCCGCTTCATGATCTTTCCCATGTCGTTGCGCGGCAGCGCGTCCAGCACGCGGACCGCCCGGGGCCGCTTGTGCGGGGCGAGCTGGCCCGTCACGTGCCGGGCCAGCTCGTCGAGCGACGGCGGTCGCCCGGGGTCCGACGGCACGATCCAGGCGACGATCCGCTCGCCCAGGTCGGCGTCCGGTTCACCGGTGACCGCCGCCTCCCGGACCCCCGGGTGGTCCAGGAGGGCGTTCTCGATCTCGCCCGCGCCGATCTTGTACCCGCCGCTCTTGATGAGGTCGGTGGCCTTGCGCCCGACGATGCGCACGTATCCGTCCGGGTCGCGCGTCGCCATGTCGCCGGTGCGGAACCAGTCGCCGTCGAACGCCGCCGCCGTGGCGTCCGGACGGTTCAGGTACGCGGTGAACAGGTTCGCCCCCCGCACCTGGATCTCCCCGACGCTCTCGCCGTCGTACGCCGTGATCTCCTCGCCCGACTCGTCGACCAGCCGCACCTCCACGCCGTCGAGCGGCAGCCCGACCGTGCCGGGCCTGGGTTCGCCGTCCGCGCGGACGCTCGTGTTCATCAGGGTCTCGGTCATGCCGTACCGCTCGACGACCCGCCGTCCGGTCGCGGCGGCGATCCGTTCGTGGTCGTGCACCGGCAGCGCGGCCGACCCCGACACCAGCAGACGCGCGCCGGAGAGGGCCGCCGCGAGGTCCGGGTCGCCGGGCAGCGCCTCGGCGATGCGGTGGTACATGGTCGGGACGCCGAAGAACATGGTGCCGTGCGCGCCCAGCTCGCGGGCCAGGGCGTCCGTCTCGAAGCGGCCGAGGTGGTGCACGGCGCCCCCGCGCCGCAGCGGGCCGAGGACGCCGAGGATCAGTCCGTGCACGTGGAACAGCGGCAGGGCGTGCACCAGTACGTCGTCCCCGGTCCACTGCCAGGCGTCGGCCAGCGCGTCGAGGCTCGCCGTGATCGCCCGGCGCGGCAGGACCGCGCCCTTCGGCGGACCGGTGGTGCCGGAGGTGTAGACGACGAGCGCGGGCGCCTCGGCGGGCGGCTCGGGCGGAAGGGGCCCGGCCCCGTCCGCGCGTACGTCGACGTCGACCCGCTCCAGTCCTTCGAGGACCGGCGGGAGCCGGTCCCCCGGGGCGGCCAGCACCAGTGAGGGCGCGCTGTCGGAGACGATGTGCTTCAGCTCCCGCTCGCCGGTCCTCGGGTTGAGGGGTACGGCCGGCACGCCGGCCAGCAGCGCGGCGACGACGCCGACGGCGGTCTCCAGGGTGGGAGCGGCCCAGACGGCGACCCGCCCCGCGCCCGCCAGCCGGCCGGCCGCCGCGCCGGCGGCGGCGGCCAGCCCGGCATGGGTCAGCCGGCGGTCGCCGAAACGCAGCGCCTGCCGGTTCGACCCTGCGGCCAGGGCCGGAAAGAGAGTGGACACGCGTCGTACTCCTCGCTGTGCGGCGGCCGGGACCCGGGCGACCGACGATAACCGGGTACCGCCGGTACGGGGTCCGGAACCCGGCCCGTGGCCGGGACCGGCCGTCGCCCGTTGGCCGGATCCGGTCCACGCGGCGGCCCGCCGGCTCGGCCGTTCCGGCGGGCAAGCGCGCCGCAGGAGCCGAGGAAAGGCCCCGGCGCTGTGCCTCGGATAAGGTGTTTGAGGAGAAATGCGCCCTTCCGGGGTTAGGTCGATGCGTTGGACACAAACCAGTCGTCGGGCGACGCGACCGCACAGCCGCCCGGGGCGGTCGGCTACGCGGGCGTGCTGCGCGAACTGCTGCCGATCGCGTTGTGGCGCGAGGACGCGGACGGCCGGATCGTGGAGTGGTCGCTGGCCGCGCGCGACCTGCTCGGCTACCAGCCCGAGGAGGTCCTGGGCCGCCCCGCCACGCCCCTCCTGGTCCCCGACGGCAACCGGGAGCTGGCCGATCAGCTGACGCGGCGTGTCCGGGCCGGCGAAGCCGTCGTGGGGACCCTGCCGGTACGCCACCGCGACGGCCACGACGTGACGATGGAGATGTGGATCGTCCCCGCCGCCGATCCGCAGGGCCGGCCCGGCACTCTGCTGATCGCCGTCGAGACCTCCGAGGTCCTGCGCATGCGGGACTCCCTCGCGGCCCTGGAGAGTCTCTTCACCCAGTCGCCCATCGGCCTCGCCACCCTCGGCCCCGACCTGCGGTTCCTGCGGGTCAACGACGCTCTCGCCCGGATGAACGGCGTCTCCGCCGCCGCGCACCTGGGCAAGCGGCTGACCGAGGTCGTGCCCGGCGTGAACGCCACGGCACTGGAGTCGACGATGCGCCAGGTGCTGGACCGCGGCACGCCCGTCGTCGACGCCCGCAGGACCGGCCGTACCCCCGCCGATCCCGACAGGGACCGGACCTGGTCCTGCTCGTACGCCCCGCTGCTCGACGGAGCCGGCCGGCGGCTGGGACTGATCGCCTCCCTGATCGACATCACGGAGAGCCAGCAGGCGCAGATCGAGGCCGAACGGGCCAGGCACCGCCTCGCCCTGCTCGCCGAGGCCGGCACCCGGATCGGCACCACCCTGGACCTGCGCCGGACCTCCGAGGAGATCGTGCAGCTCCTGGTGCCGCGCTTCGCGGACTCGGCCGACGTACAGCTGCTGGAAGAGGTGCTCGAACCGGACGAGGCCGCCGCGTCCACCCGGGGCGTGGTGCGCCGGATGGCGGCAGCCTTCCCCGATCCGTCGGCCCCCACGTCGCAACTGGTGCCCGGCACGACCTCGCGGATCCCGCTCGGCTCGCTGTACGAGCGGGTCATCGCCGACGGGCGCCCCATGGACCTCTACCGGTCCGACGTGCCGGCGCTGATCACCGACCCCCACTCCGACAGCCTGCGCGAGTACCTCATGACGCTCGGGTCCGCGCGGCTGATCCCCCTCGTCGCCCGGGGCAAAGTGCTGGGCGCGGTCGTCGTCACGCGGCTGCGCAGCCGTGAGCCGTTCGACGAACAGGACTGCGTCCTCGTCGACGAGCTGGTCGCCCGCGCCGCGCTGAACATCGACAACGCGCGCATGTACACCAGTCAGCGTGCGGCGGCCCTCACCCTGCGGCGGAGTCTGACGAACAGCGCGCTGCCCGATGTGAGCGGCCTCGAACTGACCGGGCGCTACCTGCCCGCGAGCGACCACGCCGTCGGCGGCGACTGGTTCGACGTGATCGAACTGCCCGGCGGCAGAACCGGTCTCGTGATCGGCGACGTGATGGGCCACGGAATCCACGCGGCGGCCGTCATGGGGCAACTGCGCACGGCCGTGCGCACCCTGGCCAGGCACGACATCGCCCCCGCCGAGCTGCTCCGCTCCCTCGACGCCGTGGTGACCGACCTGGGGGAGGACGAGATGGCGACGTGCGTGTACGCCGTCCACGACCCGGTGGCCGGCGAGTGCGTGATCGCCCGGGCGGGACACCCCCCGCCGGCCGTGGCCACGGCCGGCGGGGACCTCACCTTCCTCGGCGGCTCGCCGGGCGTGCCCCTGGGGACCGGCGGGCGCGACTTCCGCACCCAGCGGGTGCCGCTGCCCCCGGGCAGTCTGCTGGTCCTCTACACCGACGGCCTCATCGAGGCCCGGGACCGGGACCTCGACGAGGGCATGGGCAGACTCGCCCGCGCCCTCGCGGGGCGCGAACGCCCGCTGGACGAGCTCTGCGACAGCGTCCTCGAACAGCTCCTGCCCCGCCCGGCGGTGGACGACGTGGCCGTACTCCTGGCCCGTACCCGGCGGACCTGAGCGTCACAGCGTGTCGACGTCGATGTCGTCGATGTCGAAGAAGCCGAGGAGTTCCCGCTCCGGTTCCCGCGAGGCGCCCGGCAGCGCCTGCTCGGCCCAGATGACCTTGCCCTCCGGCGTGTACCGGGTGCCCCACCGCTGACTCAGCTGCGCCACCAGGAACAGTCCCCGTCCTCCCTCGTCCGTGGTGGCCGCGTACCGCAGATGGGGCGACGTGTTGCTTCCGTCGGAGACCTCGCAGGTCAGCGTGCGGTCGCGCAGCAGGCGCATGCGGACCGGAGCGGAGCCGTAGCGGATGGCGTTGGTGATCAGCTCGCTGAGGATCAGCTCCGTGCCGAACGTGAGGGGCGACAGATCCCATTCGTCCAGCTTCTTCGCCACGACCGCCCGCATCGCACCGACCGCGCTCGGGGTGAACGGCACACTCCACTCGGCGACGCGGTCCGGTCCGAGGGTCCGGGTCCGGGCGACGAGCAGCGCCACGTCGTCCCGGGGACGCGCCGGCAGCAGGACGTCGAGGATCGCCCGGCAGCTCTCCTCCGGGTGCCGGTCCGGATGGTGGCTCAGGGCCGTGCGCAGCAGCCGCAGCCCTTCGTCGATGTCACGGGTGCGGTCCTCGACCAGGCCGTCGGTGTAGAGCACCAGCTGGCTTCCCTCGGACAGCACCAGCTCCCCGGTCTCGAACGGCATCCCGCCCAGGCCCAGCGGCGGGCCGGTCGGCAGCTCGAAGATCTCCACCGGCCCCTCGGGGTGGACCACCAGCGGTGGCGGGTGCCCCGCCCGGGCCATGACGCAGCGCCGGGACACCGGGTCGTACACGGCGTACAGGCAGGTGGCGCCCAGCATGCCGTCGTCGTCGGCGTCCGCGCCGTCCTCGCCGTTGTGGTCGATGCGCTGCACGAGGTCGTCGAGACGGGACAGCAGCTCGTCGGGCGGCAGGTCGAGGGACGAGAAGTTGTGCACGGCCGTACGCAGCCGCCCCATGGTGGCGGCGGCGTGCAGCCCGTGGCCGACCACGTCGCCGACGACGAGCGCGACGCGGCTGCCCGAAAGCGGGATCACGTCGAACCAGTCGCCGCCCACTCCGGACTGCGCGGGCAGGTAGTAGTGCGCCACTTCGACGGCGCTGTGCTCGGGCAGACCGCGCGGCAGCAGGCTGCGCTGGAGCGCCACCGCCACGGCGTGCTCGCGGGTGTAGCGGCGGGCGTTGTCGATGCTGACCGCGGCCCGCGCGACCAGCTCCTCGGCCAGGGAAAGGTCCTCCTCGTCGAAGGGCTCCGGCTTCTCCATGCGCCAGAAGTTGACCAGTCCGAGGACCACGCCCCGCGCCTTGAGGGGCGCTGTGATGAGGGAGTGGATCCCGTAGTCCAGGATGCTCTGCGCCACGGGCGGGTCCTGGGCGAACCAGCCGGGGGCGTCGGACAGGTCGGGCACCAGCTCGGCCTGGCCGCTGCCGAGCCCGCGGGCCTGCGGGGTGGACGGGAGGAAGTCGATCAGCGTGCCGCGCGCATACAGGGGCTGGTCGTCCCGGATGCCGCTGACCGCCGTACGCCGCAGGTCCGCGCCCGAGCCGGTCGGCTCGTCGCCGTGCAGCACCTGGTCCGCCAGGTCGACCGTCACGAAGTCCGCGAAGCGCGGAACGGCGACGTCCGCCAGTTCCTCGGCCGTCCGCCGCACGTCGAGCGTGGTGCCGATGCCGACTCCTGCGTCGTAGAGCAGCTTCAGCCGGCGGCGGGCCGCGTCGGCCCGTCCGGTGAGGACGCGCATCTCGGTGGAGTCGCGGATGGTCACCGCGGAGCCCTCGGGCTGGCCGTGCGGTTTCGTCGGCCGCTGGTTCACCACCAGCAGCCGGTTCCCGGCCGCGACGACCTCGTCGGTGGCCTCCCGGCCGGACAGCAGGAGGTCGGCCATCCGCTGGTCGAGGTGGGTGAGCTGCCCGACGTGCCGTCCCTCCGCGTCGGGCGGCAGGCCGAGCAGCCGTTTCGCCTCGTCGTTGGCGAGCAGCAGGCGGCCGTCCCCGTCGGTGATCAGTACGCCCTCCCGGACGGCGTGCAGGACCGCGTCGTGGTGTTCGTACATGCGGGTCATCTCGACGGTTCCCAGCCCGTGGGTCTGGCGCCGCAGCCGCCGGGTGACGAGCGCCGTGCCGGCGGTGGCCACGGCGAGGCCGGCCGCGCTGACGCCGAGTATGACCGGGAGCTGCCGCTCGACCACACCGGTGACGTTCTGCACCGTGAGACCGGCCGAGACCAGCGCCACGACGTCGCCGTCGGCGGCGGTCACCGGGACGATGGCCTGGATCTCCTGGCCCAGGGGCCCGGACACGCTCTCGGTGTGCACCCGCCCCGCGAGGGACGGCTCGATCGTGCCGACGAACCGCTGGCCGATCCGGTCCGGCTGGGGGTGGGTGTAGCGGATTCCGCCGGTGTCCATCACCACGATGAAGTCGACGCCCGCAGCTTTACGGGTCTCCTCGGTGAGCGGCTGGAGGATCTTGGAGGGGTCCGGGGCTCTCAGCGCCTCGCGGAGTCCGGGGGAGCGGCTGAACGTCTCGGCGACCGCGATCGACCGGTTGCGCGCCTCACGGCTGCTGTCGTTGCGCGACTGGAGCACCAGTGCCAGTACGGCACCGGCGGCGAGCAGCAGCACGACCGCCACCTGGAGGACGAAGACCTGCCCGGCGACGCTTCGCGGGCGCTTGCTGGTCAGTGACCGCACCGACACACCCGGTGTGGAGTGAAATGATCGACCACAGTCTTATTTGTACCCCTCTGTGGGCCCCCACGCCTAGGTGGTGGCCCGGACCTGCCCATATCGGCCGGCGCGCGGTGCGCACGCGCGGCGGGTGAGCCGCGTCTCAACCGCGCCGCACCGCTTGTCTATGCAACGAGTTGCATAGAAAGATCGGAGGCATGGCGCTTGAACACGCGATCCTCGTCTCCCTGCTGGAGAAGCCGGGCTCAGGCTACGAACTGGCCCGGCGGTTCGAGCGGTCCATCGGCTACTTCTGGAACGCCACGCACCAGCAGATCTACCGCGTGCTCAAGCGCATGGAGAGCGACGGCTGGATCGACGTCCGCGAGGTGCCGCAGCAGGCACGGCCGGACAAGAAGGAGTACTCCGTCGCCGCGCCCGGCCGCGCCGCGCTCTCCGAGTGGCTGCACGAGCCGATCGAACCCGAGAGCGTCCGGCACGACCTCGCCGTGAAGATCCGCGGCGCGGCCTTCGACGACCCGGCCGCGCTCATCAGCGAGGTGCGGCGGCACCACCAGGCGCACACCGACCGCCTCGCGCACTACCTCGCGGGGGAGCGGCGCGATTTCCCGGACGCCGCGACGGGCGGGGCGCCCGACGCCGCGCGCGAGCTCCAGCACGTCGTGCTGCGCGGCGGCATCGCGTACGAGCGGATGATGCTCGCCTGGCTCGACGACGTCCTCGCCACCCTCCGCCGGCTGGCCCGCGAACGCTGAGCGACGCGTACGCCTCCGGCCGTGACGCCCCGCCCCGACCCGCACCCCTCACTCCTTCACCCTCACCCCTTCACCCTCGTCCCGGAAGGCGAACCCCCATGGCCGACCCGCTGCTGTTCAACCCCCGCACCTACGACCCGGCGCACTTCGACGCGGAGACCCGCAGGCTGCTGCGCGCCACCGTCGACTGGTTCGAGGAGCGCGGCAAGCGCAAGCTGATCGAGGACTACCGCTCCCGTGCCTGGCTCGCGGACTTCCTCGCGTTCTCCGCCAAGGAAGGGCTGTTCGCCACCTTCCTCACCCCCGCGTCCGCCGCCGGGACGCCCTCCGGCGACCGGGGCGACAAGCGCTGGGACACCGCCCGTATCGCCGCCCTCAACGAGATATTCGGCTTCTACGGGCTCGACTACTGGTACGCGTGGCAGGTCACCGTCCTCGGTCTCGGCCCGGTCTGGCAGAGCGACAACGCCGCTGCCCGCACCCGCGCTGCCGAACTGCTCGCCCAGGGCGAGGTCTTCGCCTTCGGCCTGTCCGAGAAGTCCCACGGCGCGGACATCTACTCCACCGACATGCTGCTGGAGCCGGACGGCGACGGGGGCTTCCGCGCCACCGGATCGAAGTACTACATCGGCAACGGCAACGCCGCCGGGCTGGTCTCTGTCTTCGGCCGCCGCACCGACGTCGAGGGCCCCGACGGCTACGTCTTCTTCGCCGCCGACAGCCGCCACCCGGCGTACCACCTGGTGAAGAACGTCGTCGACTCGTCCAAGTACGTCAGCGAGTTCCGCCTGGAGGACTACCCGGTCACCGCCGAGGACGTCCTGCACACCGGCCGCGCCGCGTTCGACGCCGCCCTCAACACCGTCAACGTCGGCAAGTTCAACCTCTGCACCGCCTCCATCGGCATCTGCGAGCACGCGATGTACGAGGCGGTGACCCACGCGAGCAACCGCATCCTGTACGGCCGCCCCGTCACCGCCTTCCCGCACGTGCGGCGCGAGCTGACCGACGCGTACGTGCGGCTCGTCGGCATGAAGCTGTTCAGCGACCGCGCCGTCGACTACTTCCGCTCCGCCGGTCCCGACGACCGCCGCTACCTGCTCTTCAACCCCATGACGAAGATGAAGGTGACCACGGAGGGCGAGAAGGTCATCGACCTGATGTGGGACGTCATCGCGGCCAAGGGCTTCGAGAAGGACACCTACTTCGCCCAGGCCGCCGTCGAGATCCGGGGACTGCCCAAGCTGGAGGGGACGGTCCACGTCAACCTCGCGCTGATCCTCAAGTTCATGCGCAACCACCTGCTCGACCCCGCCGGGTACGCGCCCGTCCCCACCCGCCTCGACGCCGCGGACGACGACTTCCTCTTCCGCCAGGGCCCGGCGCGCGGCCTGGGCTCCGTACGCTTCCACGACTGGCGCACGGCCTACGACGCGTACGCGCACGTCCCCAACGTCGGCCGCTTCCGCGAGCAGGCCGACGCCCTGTGCGCCTTCGTGGAGACCGCCGCCCCGGACGAGGCCCAGAGCCGCGACCTCGACCTGCTGCTCGCCGTGGGCCAGCTGTTCGCGCTGGTCGTGCACGGCCAGCTGATCCTGGAGCAGGCGCGCCTGACCGGCCTGGAGGAGGACGTGCTCGACGAGCTGTTCTCCGTTCTGGTGCGCGACTTCTCCTCGCACGCCGTCGAGCTGTACGGCAAGGACTCCGCCACCGAGCAGCAGCAGCGCTGGGCGCTGGACGCGGTCCGGCGCCCGGTGGTCGACGAGGCCCGAGCGGCCCGGGTCTGGGAGCGCGTGGAGGCGCTGTCCGGTGCGTACGAGATGGCGCCGTAACGGAGCGGAACCCGGCAGTGGCCGGCGACCGGGTCAGCCCCCGGCGCCGGCCGTGGCGGGAGACGGCCGGCGCAGGGCGGCGTCGACCGTCTCGGCGATCACCGCGCTGTAGCGCTCGATGCCCGGGGAGCGCACCGGGCAGGGGCGCGGTGTCTTCGTCGTCGGCGCGAGGCAGAAGTGCAGGTGGTCGTCGTCCCGGTGCAGCGTGACGAGCCCGTTCCGGCAGTCGCCGGGGCGGGCCCGCTCGGCCTCGCCGCAGGGCAGCCGCTGCTTCCACGTGTAGCGCCCGCCCGCCGGGCTCACCTCCCGCCCGGCGTCCGCCACCATGTCCCCGCCGGCGGCCGCCCGGTCCCGGTAGATGCCGTTGACCCGCCGGATACGGTCCGGCGAGAAGGCGTCGGGGCCCTGGAGCACCCAGACGATCCTCGGACGGGGGATTCCGGCGGAGCGGGCCGCCGCCGCGATCTGGCGGGTGAGGGTCTTCGCGTCGGCGGCGTACCGCGCGTAGTAGCGGGCGTCGCCGCCCTGCCCGATGGCGTCCATGCAGGGTGTGTACGCCCAGGAGTTGCCCCAGAACTGGAGGACGACGACCCGGGGCCGCTCCGACCGGACGAGGGCCGCCGCCTTGTGCTGCCGGGGGACGAGCGAGTCCCGCGCCGTCCCCTCCAGGTAGTCGCACAGCGTCGTACCGGAATAGGGCCTGCTGTGCAGGGTCGCCCGCCCCGAGGCGGAGATCCGGCCGGCCAGGACCCGCCCGCTCTCCATGGCCAGGGAGTCCCCGAGGTACAGCACCCGCGCCCGCTCGCGCGGCGGCCGCGACGCCGACGGCGTGCCCGCGGCGGCGGCCGGTTCCCCGGGCCCGGCACCCGCCGCGGCGCGGGCGCCCGGCGGGGGAGCGGCGGCGGTCGTGGCGTCCGAGGGGTCGGAGCACCCGCTCGCCCAGGCCAGTGCCAGGGCGGCGAACACCGCGAATCGTCGGCTCCTCACGCGCCTTCCCCTCCCCGCCGAGTGACCCGGGTGACCCGGGTGGCTCCGGTGACGAGGCACCACACTGGACCCGCGAGCGGCTGAGGTCCAGACGGCGTACGCGCCAAAATCGCGGCGGCGCCGACGCAAGCGCGCGCGGTCGGCTCCGGTTCGCGGTGTGGGGGCGGGGCGCGGGTTGTGCCGGGAGCTTGTGCCGGAAGCCGCACCGGAACGGATCGTTCGCCGCCTATTCTGCGCGCATGACGACCGAGCCGACGCAGCAGCATCAGCAGCCCCAGCAGCTCCAGCCGATGCCCACCGACTGGCAGCGCGCCCTGGCCGTGGTGGCCCACCCGGACGACCTCGAGTACGGGTGCGCCGGAGCCGTCGCGGGATGGACCGACGGCGGACGCGAGGTGGCGTACCTGCTCGCCACCCGGGGCGAGGCCGGGATCGACGGCCTGGAGCCCGACACGTGCGGCCCGCTGCGCGAACGGGAGCAGCGGGCCAGTGCGGCGGTCGTCGGCGTCAGGACGGTGGAGTTCCTCGACCACCGCGACGGCGTGATCGAGTACGGGACCGCTCTGCGCCGGGACATCGCCGCCGCCGTCCGCAGGCACCGCCCGGAGCTGGTCATCACCCTCAACCACCGCGACACCTGGGGCGGCGTCATGTGGAACACGCCCGACCACCGGGCGGTCGGCCGGGCCACCCTGGACGCGGTGGGCGACGCCGGCAACCGGTGGATCTTCCCCGAGCTGACCGCGCAGGGGCTCGCGCCCTGGGACGGTGTGCGCTGGGTCGCCGTGGCGGGTTCCTCGCAGCCGACGCACGCGGTGGACGCCACGCCCGGCATGGAGCGGTCCGTCCTCTCGCTGCTCGAACACCGCGCGTACATCGAGGGCCTGACGGATGAGGACCCCGAGACCTACTGCCGCACGTTCCTCGGCCAGAACGCGCGGCGGGCGGCGGACCTGTTCGGCGGGAAGCCCGCCGTCACCTTCGAGGTCTTCAGCCGCTGAAGCCCCGGCGTCCGTGGAGAAGGGGCCCGGGAAAGGGGGCGATCGGGTCGCGGTCGCTCAGGTCTCGCAGAGCATGCCCGTGCGCAGCCTGCCCAGCGTGCGCGACAGCAGGCGGGAGACGTGCATCTGCGAGATGCCCAGCTCCGCGCCGATCTCCGACTGCGTCATCTCCTGGCCGAAGCGCATCTCGATGATGTGCCGCTCGCGGTCGTCGAGCTCCTCCAGCAGCGGCGCCAGGGTGTGCAGGTCCTCGACCGTCTCCATGGCGGGGTCGGACTCGCCCAGCACGTCGGCGAAGGTGCGCGAGGAAGCGGCGCGGCCGTCCTCGCCGGGGTCGCTGGGCAGGTCGAGGGAGCCGGCGGTGTAGCCGTTGGAGGCCACCAGCCCTTCCACGATCTCGTCCTCACTGAGCTTCAGGTGCCCGGCGAGCTCCTTGACCGTGGGCTCCCGGTCCAGTGCGGTGCCGAGCTCCTCCTTGGCCCTGGCGAGCTCGACCCGCAGTTCCTGGAGCCGGCGGGGGACGTGCACGGCCCAGGTCGTGTCGCGGAAGAACCGCTTGATCTCCCCGACGATGTAGGGGACGGCGAAGGTGGCGAACTCCACCTCGCGGGTGAGGTCGAAGCGGTCGATGGCCTTGATGAGCCCGATGGTGCCGACCTGGACGATGTCCTCCATGTCGCCGCCGCCGCGATTGCGGAACCGCCCCGCCGCGAAGCGCACCAGCGACAGGTTCATCTCGATGAGCGTGTTCCGGGCGTACTGGTGCTCCGGCGTGCCCTCCTCAAGGACCTGGAGCTGGTCGAAGAAGGTCTTCGACAGGGCGCGGGCGTCCTTCGGGGCCACCTTGCCCGTGTCCTCGATCCACGGCAGCTCGCCCGTGCCGGGGACAGCCCCGGTGGTGCGCGTGCCCGTCGCGACCTGCGTCCGCGGAACGTCCGAAATCCGCACCGGCGTTGTCGTCATGTTCCCGCCTCTCTCCGATCGCTCCATTTCCTCCGACTGCCCAGACATCCGCCGTGTATGTCCCGCGCGGCCGAATGGCGGACGGACGCGCCCTCCCGGTACGGCTGTCCGGCCGAAAGTTGACTGGGGTTGGCCGGATTGCGGAAACGTCTTGATTGGACCGTGCGCGCCATTGACAGCCTGTCAGGCCCCAGGAGGATTCTGTGGCGTTGTGCTGCGCGACTGCCCACAGATCTCTTCGGGACCCCTGGAGGACGTGTGACGCTCCGCCCGCGCCCGCTCGCCATGCTCGCCTGCGCTTCCGCTCTCGCCCTCGTCCTCGGTGTTCCGGCCGCCGGTGCGGCGGCCGGCCCGCCGAGGGCGGGGGACCGGATCGCCGCCTCCGTCGTCACGCCGACGCCACAGGACGTCCGGCAGCGCGACGACCGTGTCACCGTCTCGCCGAGGGTGACGCTCGTCGCGGGGGACAAGGCCGACGCCACCGCCCTGAAGGTGACCCAGCAGGCCCTCCTCGACGCCGGCGCCCACCAGGTCGTACGCGGCGAGAACCCCGTCCAGGGCCGGCTGACCGTCTACGTCGGCGGCCCCGGGGAGACGCCGCAGACCGCCGGTGCGCTCACCGCCCTGGGCGTGGAGGGCCCCGCCCAACTTCCCGCCGAGGGGTACGTCCTGGCCATCGGCGATCGCCGTATCGCCCTGTCCGGCAAGGACACCGCCGGTACGTACTACGCCGCCCAGTCGCTGCGTCAGCTGCTGCCCGAGCGCAAGGGGCCCGGCGCGAAGGTCGCGGGAACCGAGATCCGGGACTGGCCCACCACCTCGATCCGCGGTGTCATCGAGGGCTTCTACGGCATCCCGTGGACCCACGCCGCCCGGCTCGACCAGCTCGACTTCTACGGCGAGCACAAGATGAACATCTACGTGTACTCGCCCAAGGACGACCCGTACCTGCGCGAGCGGTGGCGCGAGCCGTACCCGGACGCCCAGCTCGCGAAGATCCGGGAACTCGTCGACCGGGCCCGCGCCCGCCATGTGGAGTTCACCTACGCGCTGTCGCCCGGTCTGAGCGTCTGCTACAGCTCCGAGGCCGACATCAAGGCGCTGACCGACAAGTTCCGGACGGTGTGGGACCTCGGCATCCGCACGTACGCCGTCCCGCTCGACGACATCAGCTACACCAGGTGGAACTGCCAGGAGGACCGGGACAAGTGGGGCACCGGTGCCGCCGCCGCCGGCGCGGCCCAGGCGTACCTGCTCAACCGGGTCAACCGGGACTTCATCGCCACCCACCCCGGCGCGGCGCCGCTCCAGATGGTGCCCACGGAGTACTACAACATCACCCCGTCCCCGTACAAGAAGGCACTCGCCGAGCAGCTCGACGAGGACGTGGTCGTGGAGTGGACCGGGGTCGGCGTCATCGCGCCGGTGATAACGGTGGCGCAGGCGAAGGCCGCGCGGGACGTCTTCGCGCACCCCATCCTGCTCTGGGACAACTACCCGGTGAACGACTACGTCACCAACCGCCTGCTGCTCGGCCCGTACAACGGCCGGCAGAAGGGGATGCCCGCCGAGCTGGGTTCCGGCATCACCGCCAACCCGATGAACCAGGCGTACGCCTCGAAGATCCCGCTGATCACGGTCGCCGACTACACGTGGAACGACGCCGCCTACGACCCGCGCGCCTCGTGGCGTACGGCGATCTCCCTGTACGCGGGCGGCGACACGAGAACGGAGAAGGCGCTGCGCGTCTTCTCCGACGTCAACTACAGCTCCCGCATCAACGCGCAGCAGGCGCCCGACCTGGCCGCCGAGATCGCCGGGTTCTGGGAGTCGGGGGACACCGCGGCGCTGGACAGCGCGCTGGCCGGCCTCCAGAGGGCGCCGGACGTACTGCGCGAGCGGCTGCCGGAGCAGGAGTTCGTCACCGACAGCGGGCCGTGGCTCGACGCCGCCGAGGCGTGGGGCGTGGCGACGCGCGCCGCGCTGCGGCTGGTCGAGCTGGCGCGCGACGGCGAGGGCGCCGCGGCGTGGGACCAGCGGCAGCGGCTGCCCGGGCTCGTCGCCGCCGCGCAGTCCTTCACGTACACGGATCTGGAGGGGCGCAGGATCCCGGTGGTCGTGGGCGAGGGGGTGCTCGACAAGTTCACCGAGGACGCGGCCGCCGAGCACGACCGGCTGCTCGGTGTCACCGGAGCCGTCAAGGGCCTCTCCAATCTGTCCGCGTACCAGGGCAACACCGTCGCGCGGA
Source organism: Streptomyces sp. NPDC054887 (assembly GCF_053610585.1). NCBI lineage: Bacteria > Bacillati > Actinomycetota > Actinomycetes > Kitasatosporales > Streptomycetaceae > Streptomyces > Streptomyces sp. NPDC054887. Next base: position 47,377 of record NZ_JBSGYQ010000058.1, read on the forward strand.
TGCTCGACGGCGACGACGGCACGTTCTTCTGGAGCAGCCGCGCCGTCGCCACCGGCGACCACGTGACGGTCGACCTGCGCAAGGAGCGCGCGATCGGCGGCATCTCGCTCGCCATGGGCAAGCCGTCGAGTGCGAACGACTACATGCGCCAGGGCGTCCTGGAGTACTCGTCGGACGGCTCTTCCTGGGAACAGCTCGCGACGTTCTCCGGAAAGGCCGTCGTGACGGCGACGGCCCCGGCGGGCACCGAGGCGCGGTACGTACGGGCACGGGCCACGGCGAGACAGACGAACTGGCTCGTCGTGCGGGAGTTCGCCGTCGAGACGAAGGACGGGTCCGTGACCGGCGGACCGCCCGCCGCGGCGGGCAGCAGCCTGCGGGCCGCGGCCGACGGCGACGTGACGAGCGTCTACCGAGCGGCCCGCGCGCCCGAGTCCGGCGAAGCGCTCCAGGTGGACCTCGGCGGCGCGCGGGAGGTGCTGTCCGTGACGGTCCTGCGGCCGAAGGACAGTACGGCGCGGGCCGACGTACAGGTGCGCGAGAGTGACGGGGACTGGCGCACGGCCGGCGAGCTCACCGGGGCCTACGGCCATTTCGCGGTGGACGGCGACGCGGTGACGGCCGTACGTCTGCGCTGGAGCGAGGGCGGCGGAGCGCCGCAGATCGCGGAGGTGGTCGTGCGCTAGCGCCTGCGGACGGAGCGCGGCGCGGCCCCCGGGC
>NZ_JBSGYQ010000059.1:0-47630 GCF_053610585.1 Streptomyces sp. NPDC054887
GATCACAGCATCGGATCCGTACTACCGGGGCATCGACGCCGACGCGTCCCTGCCGCACTGGCTCACCGTCCGCCCACTGGCCTCGACCAGTCCGGGCGGCCCGCACATCGCCGACCTCGCCGGCGGCCGGGGCTGGCTCATCTTCACCTTCATCCGCCGTCACGCCGATCCCCAGATCACCGTCACCGACGCGTTCTGGGCCTGACCGGGAACCAACGGCCGAGCACGTCACGCGTGGTGCCCGCAGCAGAGCTCCGACTGCGAATGGAATGGGCAGCAGCGCCGGCGGAACTGCAGCAGCGCTGCAGCCGACCGGCGAGCCCGTCCCCTCACCCACACCTGCCCAAACCCCCACCACCGCGCCAATCGCCGTCGATGTTGCTGAAGCCGTGGCGCTTGAGGAGATCCGCCCCAGGCTTCGGGGGTGTACTGCCAGCGCAGCACGGTCAGCTCGCGCTCTCGCCCTTCGAGCCATGTGTCGCGCATCGGCTGTGCTGGCCACACCCGCAGGTGATGAACCAGCTCCAAGCCGCCGGTCGTGAGCGCTGTTGCGAGGTCTGCGCATGGCGTTCTGCTCGTACGCGGGCGAGCCCGGGGCCGCACCACTCTGGTGGGCGCTGCTCTGGCTGTGCAGATACTCGATCGTCCCGAAAAGCCGGCAGGGGTTGTATGAGAGAGGGTCCTTTCGCCAGCAGTCCCCGCAGAGGTGGCCAGCTTCGGTGCGGGCGAGCGCGTACTTGTTCTTGCCGCAGCCCACACACGTGTGTCGCGTGCGTGAGCAGGTGTCGCAGCGGGGCATGCCGGTCGCGGCCCGGTAGCAGCGGCGAGGGCCCCTGCCGCAGAACCAACAGATCCGCAACGTCGGTCGGGAGCATGCACGACAGAGCGGTCCGTCATTGGTGCGTCGCCCGACGGGTCGGACCAGGTCGCAAAGGACGCAGGTGATCACCCGGTCGGACTCGTAGCGCATCGACCGGCGAGCTCACCGGGACGCTCGTGTCAGGGATGGCCTGCTTCCTTCTCGGATGTCGGTCCGCAGGTAGGCCCCCTGAGCCTCGCGGCCACCCGGCGTCACGGCATGCCCGCACCGTGACGCCCCGGCTGCACACTGCGGACGGGCTACGTCATCAACTCGATGTGCGGATGCTCGGGCTCTGCCGGGCAGACGAACAGGTGCTGCCGGTAGCCGCTGCCTATCTGGACCCCGGTCGCGTTGTAGCCGCGGTGGCCGGGGTACGGTCCGGCACCTGGGTGAGGCTGCGGAGACCAGCTGTTCCCGGCGTCGTCCCCTTCCTCGAACGTGGCGACGGTCATCAGGACCTCCATGCCGGTGCCGCACTCGGAGCAGGGCTGCGATCTGGGGTCGGTGGAGTCCCAAGCGGGCCAGCCGCCGACCTTCCAGCCGGGTGCGTTGGACAGCACACAGTCGTAGTACGTGTCCGGGTCCATGTCTTCCTCTGCGGCCTGCGGCACACTCCACTGCTTGAGCTGCTCCCGCAGTTCTTCGCTCAGCTCCAGATGGTCGGGGTACTCGGTGATCTGCTCCGGTTCGAGCACGCACGGTTCCGGTAGATAGCCGTCGAACTGCACCGCGGGCGGCTCGGGGGGCGTGTCGAGAATGTCGGTGACGGCGGCTGCCGAACGCCAGAAGAGCAGGGTCCTGGGCATGATCGGATGATCGAAGGGGCACCACAGAACCTGCAGCAGGTCCTTGCCCTCCGGCGGGCTCAGATCCGGCACATCCCGTACGTACAGCTGCGCGACGGGCAGCATCGCTATGGGGCCGTCGTACGCCTGGACCGCCAGCCTCACCGGATACGTCCGAGGGGGCCGGATCCGCTCGAGAGTCTCCCGTTCCTCCGGAGTCAGGTCCCGGCCGTGCGAGGCGGCGAAGATCCGTCGTTGCAGCCGCAGATCCGCCGGGGACTGGGCTGGGTTGATGCCATCCACCACATGCGGTTCCTCACAGTGCGGCCACGGCTCCTCAGCGGGCCACAGCATCGGCCCGCCGATCGAGCTGTCGTGCCGCGTCGGCGCCCCAGAGCGGGGGTGCAGGCGGGTCGCCGTGCGGGCCAGCGAAGCCAGTTGGGGAAAGACCGCGGCAACGTCGATCGGCCGTGGCGGAGTGACATTCATGGCCGCAATCTTGCCAATCGCCTCTGACAACGGCCCCCGTGGCCGCCCACGAAGAGCTCCGGCACGGGCGCCACCCGGGAGAGCGCTACCGCCGGTCCGTTGCCAGCAGATTCCCCGCGAGCGGGTCCACGATCGCCGCGTGGATGTCCGTCCACGCGCGCGGTTCGTCGCCACGTACCTGGCCTTCTCCTCCTGGGGGGGGCAACCTGCTCCAGCGCGGTAAGCACGTCCTCGTCCAGATGCATCCCGGCAGCGTCGTGGTGAGCCCGCACGGTGGTGGAGTCGATACTGACCAACGACAGGTCCACCTCGCCCCGCTTCCCGGCTTCGGCGATCAGGCCCTCCAGCAGGGCCTCGAGCACTCCCGCGTCCCGCCACTGGCGGAAGCGGTTGGAGACGGTCGACCAGGCACCGAACTCCTGCGGCATCTCTCGCCACTGCCCGCCCGTCTCGAACCGCCAGATCACGCCCTCGAACTGCTGCCGCAGCCGCTCGGGATACGGGCCGTACTCGCCGATCGGCAGGTACGGCCCGACGAACTCTCACTACTGCATCGGTCAGTTGCACTCGTGTCACGCAAGACGATCTACCGGATCGCGCCTCGCAGCGAGGGTGAATCCTGTGGATTGATCACGACTCGATACGCGCCCTAGTTGTTCTATCCACGGAGGTTGGGGGCGGTGACAGTGATCACCGTCTGGGGATCTTGAACGAGTGAGGGCCTTCCGGGTTCGGTGTGGATTGCGACGTCTACACCAGCCCGAAAGGCCCTCATGCCCCACCGTAATGCACCCTTGACCGAGACAGGACGCCTGCGGCTGGCCCGCTGCGTGGTTGATGACGGATGGCCCCTGCGCCGGGCCGCCGAACGCTTCCAGGTCTCGCCGACCACCGCCCAGCGGTGGGCCGGGCGATACCGCAAACTCGGCGAGGCGGGGATGAGCGACCGTTCCAGCCGCCCCCGCCACACCCCTCGGCGCACGCCGACCCGGACCGAACGCCGGATCATCAAGGTCCGCCTCACCCGGCGGTGGGGACCGGCCCGCATCGCCCATCTGCTGGGCCTGGTGCCCTCCACCGTGCACCGCGTCCTGACCCGCTTCGGCCTGGCCCGCCTGACCCACCTGGACCGTGCCACCGGCCGGAACATACGCCGCTACGAACACGACCGCCCCGGCGAACTCGTGCACGTGGACATCAAGAAGCTCGGCAACATCCCCGACGGCGGCGGCCACAAAGCCCTGGGCCGCCAAGCGGGCCGCAGGAACCGCAAGAACGCCGGCTACAGCTACCTGCACACCGCCGTCGATGACCACTCCCGCCTCGCCTACAGCGAGATCCTCACCGACGAGAAGAAAGAGACCGCCACCCGATTCTGGACCCGCGCCCAGGCGTTCTTCACCCAGGCCGGGATCACCGTCGAGCGGGTGCTGACCGACAACGGTTCCTGCTACCGCTCACGCGACTGGCGCGACCTGCTGGCAGCGGCCGGGATCGCCCACAAGCGAACCCGGCCCTACCGGCCGCAGACCAACGGCAAGGCCGAACGCTTCAACCGCACCCTGCTCGACGAATGGGCCTACGCAAAGCCCTACCGCTCAGAACAGGAACGACGCGACGCCTGCCCCAACTGGCTGCACACCTACAATCACCACCGCGGACACACCGCGCTCAAAGCCAACCACCCGCCAGCCGCGTCCCCAACCTCACAGGGCAATACACCTAGGCTGAGCGTGACCGGGCCGTTCACAATAGCGGAGGCGTTCGCTTGGTCGGCACGGGAGGCGGTCCTGGGGGCGTGGCGGGTGGTGATGCTCTGCGCGGTGTGGCCACGGTCGTGGGGGCAATAGTGGCGGTAACGCTGAGCTGGGGCCAAACACCTGATCCACTGATCACGCGATGCGGGCACCGGATACGGCTCCGGACTCGGCACCCAACGCTGGCTTGCCGGTGAACCTCCGCTTTTTCGATCCTCCGCCGACACGCTCATCCGTCTGGTCGTGCGGTCCTTGCCGACCTGGGACCGGTCGGCGGCTCGCGGCCGGCCCGGATCTTCTCCTGGTCGATCAGATCGCTCAGCTGCCGCGCCTTGGGGTCCTTGATCAGTGCGGTGATCGACCGTCTCCGCCTCCCGCCAGGCCCGCTTCCACGTGAGGCGCTCAACGGCAGCGCGCAGCGGCAGAGCATCCTGCCCGCCGTCAATCGGTAGCCCGAGACGGCATTGAGGGGGCAGCTGCACAAAAGTCGGCTGCCCCCCCCGGGGTTCATGCAGATTACGCCCAGGCCCAGTCTTCCCTGCAGTCCTGTTCCCGGCCCCCCGAGACGCGGCACACTGTGATCTGAACATGGGCGCCCTCATGAACATCCCACGTCGAGACGAACTCCCCGCCTACGCAGAATGCCGTCGCACCGTTGTCGTCCGTGAGCCTGATGTACCCGTCCGGTCCTCCGTTTTCACCGTCCCACCAGAACATGGCGCGGACGGCCATGCCGTCCGCGTCCACATCACACACCTGGAACTTTTCCGGGTGGGTTCCCCCCGTGAAGAGTGCCTTGCCGCCGACAACTCCGGTGTCGGCGGTGTAGACGACCTTCGTCTCGCCGGCCGCCTGCGCAGGGGCAGAGGCGAGCAGGAGAGCTGCGGGAACAGCAACGAGTGTCGTGGCCGCGCGCTTGGTGCGTATCAGGCCGATGGAGCTCAATGCATCCTCCAAATGTGGGGTTCCGGTTCAAGAGGAACCCTGGCCACTGCTTTCCGGCACCCGGCCAGGGGTCCATCCTTTGATTGCATGCCGCCGTAACCGCAAGGCTGGAAGCCCTACCGGCACACGGCGCGACGAGCCACACCTATCTATATCGACCGGTGAAGCAAGCTCAGGGGATCTGCATCGGCGGGGAATTGGGGTGTGGCTAGCTCGCGCAAGCGATGGCGACAGGCGGCCACAGCACCGTAACTCCCCCCAGAGTTCTGTTGCTCCCCATGATCAAACGCATGATCACGACCGTGACCATACAACACGGCTGATACCACGACAACTCAAAACGTATGGCGGCACTCTGGGCTGTTTGGCATCCTTTTGCCCCCTGCGGTGTGCCCGGGCGCGGGAGATCCATGCAGCAGCCGCTTAACGATGAATCCCCGCCACGGCCCATAGCCTGCCGAGCCAAGTGAGGTGACTTCTTACTTGATTGCGTCTGTGTTGCGGTGCTGTCGTGCGTGGGCGCGGTGTTCGGTGGGGGTGAGTCCGTAAGCGTCGCGGAAGGCACGGCTGAAGGTAGTGGGGTTGGTGAAGCCCCAGCGGGCTGCGATCGCTTGCACGGTTCGGTGGTCCATTTCCGGGCGGGCGAGGTCAGTGTGGCAGCGTTCGAGGCGTCGGCGTCGGATGACTCCCGCGATGCTGGTGGGCTCGCTGTCGAAGAGTGTGTAGAGCGTGCGCAGGGAGACATTGTGCCGTTCGGCGATCGTACGAGGTGAGAGGTCGGGATCGCCAAGGTTGTGCTCGATGAAACGCAGGATCCGCTGCAGCATCAGCTCGGATCGGGCCTCGATCGGTGCCCCGTCCAAGGAATCCAGATGCTGGGCAAGGCATGCGGTGACCAGGTCGATCGTGGCGGAGCCCATGGAATGCAGTGCCTCCGTTCCGCAGTGCGCTGCTTGGGTGTGGAGGGTGCGCACGAACCCCGCGAGAATTGCGGTCGCTCCCTTTTGTGCAGGGAGGCGATGCACCAGGAGTGGCTCAAGACTGCGAGGGGACAGCGGCAGGGCGGAACGCGGTATCTGCAGTGTCAGGGCGTGAACCGGGTCGCCGTCGGAGAGGCACTCGGTCAGCATGGGCCTGGAAGTATCGGACAGGACGAAGTCACCTGCCACCAGCGCTTCCCGGCCCTCCTGGGAGACCCGGAAGCTGCCTTGGGTCACCAGTACGAGTTGGTAGCCTTCGGGATCGCCTTGTCGGATGTGTTTTGCGGACCGCCACGCCCGCATCGGGGAGAACTCGAACGCCGACAACGCCACGGAGCCCAGCGATGTGTCCTGGATGTCTGCGTGGAAGTTGTCCCTTCGATCACTACTCAGCGACAAGGGCATGACCTCATTGGAGACGGTTTCGAGAAACCATTCGAATCTGTCCGCCGGCGACATGGCCGAAGCCGACACTCTCGACCAACCCACAGGACCCCCGTATACGCATCATGCCAAACAGGCCAGTTGGCCGCATCGTCTCATGATCCACATTGGGTTTCGAGGTCAAGCCCGGCGCCTCGGCTCCGGGCTCCACCTCGTATTGCCGCTCCGAGGCGGCACGAGGGCGGTTTGGGCGAGGGGGCCGGGAACCGCTGCCGCCGAAGGCCCTGGGCGACATCGCGTCAACGACGGTACCGCGTGTGGACGGTGCGCCGGCTGGGGTGGAGAAGCCTGTCGTCAACAGCGGTGCTCATGGCACCGATTGAGCCTGCCACTCCGGGGGATTCACCGAAGGCGGACCGACAGCCGGATTCGTGCGTCGCGGTCAAGCAGTCTGCACGAAACGCGAAGGTACTCCGCACAAGTTGCATACTGCGACTGCGGCCACGCGATGTCTAATCAGGCGTCGAAGCAACGGGGTGACACCATTGAGAAGAGCAGGGGCACCTCCTGTTCTGCTGATCGTCGCGCCTGGTTTCGTCTGCTGTCCAAGGGAGCCGTGTCGTGGGGTGAGTGCACATGTGCATTGTGTTAGAGCCGATCGTTGTGCAGTTGCTGCGAACCGATCGCACTGAGGCCACTGGCCCGGCTGCCCGTAGCCGTGCGCGTCGACTGCGCCGCCCGGTAGACCGAGGAGCCCGGTAGAGCGTGGAGGATGCCGCTCTCGACCGACGGGGTCCCGGTGTCACGCACTGACCGGCAACCGCCACTTTCGCTGGTCCTCATAGCCACGCGAGCCCGACCTCGTCACCCTCCAAAGTAGGACCGAATCGACCATGAAAGTCCGATCTTGCCTTCGTCTGTGCCTGCCTCTGTGCATCTCATTTCGCTTCAGCACGCTTCGGTCGCCGAGGCCGCCGCATGGCATCAGGTCGTCGCGGCCTCGATGGCCCATGACCTGCCCTGTGTATCGGCCCCGGGCCCCGGACAAGTCCACGCCCAGCTCACCCAGCCTGCTCTGGGCAGCCGCCGGTTGTCCTGGCTCGCCACGGGGGCGAACGGGGGTCCCGTGGGAGTAGTCGGCCTGCGAGTGTTCACCTCTCCGGGCCAGGAGCACCTGTGCGAACTGGAACTGCACGTTCATCCCGCGCACCGGCGCCAAGGAATTGGCTCTCTCCTTCTGTCGGAGGCCGTGGCGGCCTGTTACGCCGAGAACCGGCGGAGCCTCATCACTGCAGCCGCGGCCGACAGCCCCGGCGAAGCCTTCAGCGAACAGCGGGGTTTCAGCCGGGCGCTCACCCTCGATCACCTCCTGCTGCGCCTGGACGAGCTGCCCGATGAGGGCCTGCCACTGGCCGCCGACGAGGCGCCCCTCGGCTACCGGCCGGTCAGCTGGACGGGCACGGTCCCCGACGAGTTCGCCGACGCCTTCGCCTCGGCCAAGACCGCCATGAACGACATGCCCGTCGGTGACATGGACTACGGCAGCGTGGCCTGGGACGCCGACCGCGTTCGCGCCATGGCCAAGGTGATCGACGACCGTGGCGACACCCTGCTGACCCTGGCAGCGGTCCACGATGACGGCACTATGGCCGGCTACACCGAGGTCCTGCTCCCTCAGGGTTCAGGGCCGCGTGCTCAGCAGTACGACACGGCGGTCGTGCCCGCGCACCGCGGCTACGGCCTGGGGGTGTGGGTCAAGAACGCCATGGTGCAGCGCCTGCGCGCCGAACATCCCGACGTCGTCGAGATCGAGACGGACAACGCCGAGGACAATGTCCACATGCTGGCCGTCAACCAGCGTCTGGGATTCCGCTCCTACCGGCGCACCCTCGAGTTCCAGCTCGACCTGCCCCCGGTCTGATCCCCCCAGTGGACGCATTGCTTTCGGACCAACCGGATCGATGAAGGTACGAAGCGCTCAGGCTCGCCGGCCGAGCTGCTGTCGCCGCCATCGACGGTCGCGCCACTGGACCTTGACGCCTCGGCCCGCGCGGCTGCCCCCCCCTTCGGCGGTGCGATGCCGGTTCGTGTTCGCCCCGAAGCAGTGCGCCGTCTCCCGCCCGCCGACTAGTCCGGACCGGCGGACTCCACGGGGGAACGCGCCGGTCATGCTCGTCCGTGTGCTCGGGGAACAGGGCGGACCTGGGCACCGGCCTGTTCGACAGCACTTTTACGCAAACAGACTCCGCTCCGGCACCCCGGAGGGTCTCAGGCTCGGCCTCACCCATTCCCCCTTCGTGTGCCGTCCGCAGCGACGACCGGAACCTGCGCATCCCCCCGATGTCTCTGCCTCCACCCACCACCACAGGAACCCTTCGAGGAGCTGCTGCCATGCACGTGTCCGCCTCCACCGTTTCCCTCACCGTCGCCGACGTTGATGCCTCCCGTGACTTCTTCCGCACTCACCTCGGCTACGAGGTCGCCATGGCCGACGACGGCTTCTGCTCACTGACCCGCCAGGACGCCGCCGTCGACATCGTCCTGCTCCGCAAGGGGATCGACATACTGCCCGTCGAGCACCGGAACCGGGAGGCGGGCGGGCTGATCGTCGCCCTCACGGTCACCAGCCTCGCCGCAGAAGAGGCCCGGCTGAGCGCGGCGGGAGCCCCCATTACCATGCCGTTGCGGGAGGAGCCCTGGGGTGAACGGCTGTTGCAGATGACCGACCCCAACGGAGTCGTCGTCCAACTCGTCGAATGGCCCGTCCCCCACCCCGATACGGACGGGAGCGAAAGCACTTCCGTACGGGTGGTCACTCCCACGGCCGACGACGTCACCGCCTCCCCGAACGCCACCATGTCGGGCCTCGCAGCCCCCAGCCGTGGCAGCGCCGAACTCAGCACCTGGACGGTCGCGATGGAGGCCGGCGCGACCGGACCCGAGCATTCCATCAGCCGTGAGCAGGTCTGGACGGTCACCGCGGGCGTTCTGGAAGTGACCTGCGGCGACCGTACGGAGAAGGTGCGCGTCGGCCAGAGCCTGATCCTGCCACCGGCCCTCGTCCGCCGGATCCACGCTCCCGAACGGGCTGAGGCCCACGTCTCGATGCGCTTCGACGGCGTCGCCTCCGTGCCGGGCGCAGTGGGCACCCGCGAGCTTCCGTGGGCCCGGTGACCGCGACCACTGCCAACGAGCTTGAGCTCGGCGGCTTCCGGCACCACCCGGAAACCGCACCGCACCATTGCCGGCCGAGGCCGGAAGTACACAGAAACGAGATTGACGACATGCGTGTGCTGATCATGGCTTACGGGTCACGCGGCGACATCATGCCGCCGGCCGCCCTCGCGGCACAGCTGCGGAAGCTCGGCGCAGAGGTACGTGTGTGCGCACCTCCGGACGAGGAGTTTGCTCAGCTGCTGGCCGGTGTCGGCGTGGAGCACGTGCCGTTCGGCCGAGCGGTGCGCCCGCTGGTGACCGGCGCGCCGCCCTCGCCCGGCTTCGCCACCGAGTTCGCGGCCGAGCTGGTCGCAGAGCACTTCGAAACGGTCGCCGCGGCCGCCGAGGGATGCGACGTACTGGTGGCCACCGGCCTGATGCCGGCAGGCGCCCGGTCGGTGGCCGAGAAGCTGGGCATCCGCTACGTGTACGCCTGCTTCCACCCGTTCGAGATACCGTCGACGCACTACTTCCCATCGCCGCGGCCGGGCCCGGGCGTCTCCGCCGACGGGGTCGCCCCGACCGACAACCGCGCCCTGTGGAACCTGGACGTCCAGAAGGTCAACGCCCTGTACCTCACGCCACTCAACGCCCACCGGGCGAAGATCGGGCTGCCACCAGTGGACAACGTCCGCGACCACGTCTTCGGCGACCGGCCGTGGCTGGCGGCGGACCCGGTCCTGGGGCCGTGGCAGGAGTTGACCGACCTCAACCTCGTGCAGACCGGCGCATGGATCCTGCCCGACGAGCGCCCACTGCCGGCCGACGTGGAGGACTTCCTTGACGCCGGCACACCACCGGTGTTCGTAGGCTTCGGCAGCATGCCCATGCGCACGGCGACGGACGTCGCCAAGGTGACCGTCGAGGCGGTTCGCGCGCAGGGCCGGCGCGTACTGGTCTCGCGCGGCTGGGCCGAGCTCGGTCTGGTTGACGACGCGGACGACTGTTTCGCCGTCGGTGACGTCAGCCACCAGGCGCTGTTCCGCCGAGTGGCCGCGGTCGTCCACCACGGCGGCGCGGGTACGACGACGACGGCCGCCCGGGCCGGCACGCCCCAAGTCGCGGTCCCTCAGTTCGTGGACCAGCCGCACTGGGCCGCCCGGGTCGCCGAACTGGGTGTCGGAGCCGCCCACGACGGTCCGAACCCGACCTTCGAATCCCTGTCGGCCGCACTCAGCACGGCATTGGCCCCCGAGACGGAAACACAGGCGAAGGCAGTCGCCGCCACGATCCGCACCGACGGGGCGACAGTGGCCGCGAAGCTGCTCCTCGACGCAGCGAACACCGCGCCGCTGAGCCGTGAAGAGATATCCGGCATCGCGCATGCCGACCATCCGATCAAGTCCCCGCTCGACGACGAATCGGTCGACGCACTGCTCGAACGCGGCCTCCCGCGGGGGAGCGAACGCGTGCTCGACCTCGGATGCGGCACGGCGGGATGGCTTCTGCGCGCACTGGCGAGCCGGCCGAACCTGCACGCCGAGGGCGTCGACGTCTCCGAAGTTGCCCTGAGGCAGGCCCGCCATGCAGCGGACGAACTCAGGGTCGACGAGCGCCTGGTGCTCCACCAGCAGGAGGCCGCCGACTTCGCCACCGCGCAGCCGTTCGACCTGGTGATCAGTGTCGGCGCCACGCACGCCTTCGGCGGTCTGCTCGCCACCCTCGCGGCGGCCCGCAAGCACCTGGCCCCCGGCGGCCGCGTCCTGATCGGCGAGTCCTTCTGGGACCGCACCCCTTCACCTGCGGCCGTCGAGATGTTCGGTGACCTCGCGGACCTGGCAACCACGGTGGACCGCGTCGTCGCCGACGGATGGACCCCCGTCCACGGGCATGTCAGTACCCGCGGTGAGCTGGATGCCTACGAGTGGGCCTGCTGGGGCTCGCTGGCCGACTGGGCTCTGGACCACTCCGCCGATCCGGTCGGCGCACAGGTGTTGGAGACAGCCGACACTCAGCGTGCACAGTGGCTGCACGGATACCGGGACAGCTTCGGCTTCCTCTGCCTGGTCCTGCGCCAGACCCCCCAGACCTTCGGAAAGTGAGCACACACATGCAACCGACCTTCGTACTGGTCCACGGAGCCTTCGCGAACTCCTTCTCTTTCGCGCCCCTCCAGGCCGAACTCGGCCTCCTCGGCCACCGCTCGGTCGCCGTCGACCTGCCCGGCCACGGCTTTCAGGCGACGTTCACCAGCGCCTACCAGTCGCCTCAGGACCCCTCAGGGCTCGCCACCGCGCCCGGCTCGATCAAGGGCGTCACGCTCGCCGACAACGCCGCGCACCTGATCGGGATCCTCGAACGGGCGAAGCGAAACGGCCCCGTGATCCTCGTCGCCCACAGCCGCGGCGGTGTCACGGTCACGGCGGCGGCCAACGCGCGCCCGGATCTGATCGACCGCGTCGTCTACGTCTCGGCCTGGGCCCCGGTCAGCATGGACGTCAATGACTATTACGCCGAGCCGGAGATGGCCACGGCGGATCCCGCCGCCTTCGCTTCGGCGCTGGCCGGAAACCCTGCCGAGCTCGGCCTGCTCCGGGTCAACTTCCGTACCGCCAACCCGGACTCGCTCGGGGCGTTCAAGGCGGCCTTCTTCGCCGACGGCACGGACGAGCAGTTCCTCACCTTCCTGAACACCTTCCAGCCCGACGAGAACCTGGACGTCGGCGGTTCCGCAGACCGGGCGCAGGCCGCGACCTGGGGCCGCATACCCAAGACCTACATCCGCCTGGCCGACGACACGAGCCTGCCTCTCGCCCTACAGGACCGACTGATTCGCGAGGGCAACGAGCTGACGCCGGAGAACCTGTACGACGTCCGGACGCTGGAGGGGAGCCACCTGAAGTGGCTGGTCGCCCCGGCGTCGGCGGCCCACGTCCTGGGCGAACTCGCCACGCTCCCGCCGCTTGCCCGTCGGACGTAACCGGACCGGAGTCAGCCGGCCCGAACCTGCTGGCTGAGGCGAGTGCGGCTTGTAGGACTCTGCGGATGGACTCGGGGGGTGGGCTCCCTCCCGCGTCGAACCTACGGGGGGAGGGAGCCGCCGGTGCCCTTGTACATGCGATCCACCGACACGGCGGTGTGTACCCGAGAGGTGAGGGACGGGAGTGCCCTCACACTGTTGCGCAGGGTGAGACGGTCAACGCCCCCCCATCAAGGCGTTTCCGTTGTGGGTTGAGCCAGGTTGCGAGGTGGCAGGCCTCGGTGGCTGTCTCCTCGAAGCTGCCGATACGCAGGCAGATCACGGAGATGTTGAACTTCGCCCGACATCCAGTGACGGCAAGGAGAGCGAAACGAGGGTGGGGGCCCCGGTCCGTTTGAGGCCCCCTGAGCGAGCAATCCGAAATACGCGAATGTGCACGCTTCGACCGGTTCAACATCACTAGTAGAGAGACGGCGTGGCCGCGCGCCAGGGTGAGCAGGGCCGCGACCGGGTCAGGCTGCTGCTCGACGGACCGGCCCACTTCCCGGTCCCAGGTCTCCATGACCCAGTCGATGACGGCCAGGGTCAGTTCCTGCTTGTCCTTGAACTGGTGGTAAAGCGCCCCTCGGGTGTATCCGGCGTCTTTGGCGACCTGCTCCAGGACCAGGTTGCCGTAGCCAAAGCGCGACAGGCCCCGCGCGGCTGACTCGAGAAGCGCGGTGCGGGTTCGGAGCCGGCGGTCCGCCTGGGTCCGCCTGTCTTTGGTCGTCTCCTGCATCGCCTACTCGCTCCGCTTCTGTTCGGGATCAGCGGACCGCGCCGGTTGGTGCCGCATGCCGCACTCCTCTGTGAAGGGGGCTGCCATCACCTCGATGATACATGCGTACATGCATGAATGTATGCCGGAGCGCTGAAAGCCTTTGGGGAAGTCCGGCGGCAAGCCGGTGGCCATCATCAGGCCGCCCGACCCGGGCCGCGCCGGTTGACTCGGCCGGCGCCTGCCGACCGGGCGGGGCGGTGAGGTGACAACGAACGCACCGAGGGCGAAGTCGAGACCGACGACATCGTCAGGGGCTACGACCTGCGAGTACGTCGTCGTGGGACCCGACGAGTTGGAAGAGATCGCTCCGGGGAGTCCCAGACCATCGACATGACCGGCTTCATCGACCTCGACCAGGTCAACCCCGTCCACTTCGACCGCACCTACTCCATCGCCCCGCAGAGCAAGGAATACATGGATCCTCGGCAACGCCCGACCTGGCAGACCGTGTGCGGCTGACCGGCTGGCTCCTCGCCAACACCACCAGCGACGAGAAATTCCGCGCCGGCTTCAAGGGCTGGACCGTCGCGGACAAGACCGGCTCCGGCAGCTACGGAAACACCAACGACGTCGGCATCGTCTGGACCCGCAGGGGTCACCGGTCGTCGCCTCCGTCCTCACGACCAAGCGCGAAGCCGATGCGGCAGGGGAACCTGCGCTCGTCCGCAAGGCCGCCGAACTCCTGGCACCAGTCGTCGCCTGCTGCACTTGGGGAGGCAGGCCTCCTCAGCGCCGCGGTACCGCCGACAGCACAGGGCGCGGCGGCTTGGTGCAGGGCCGTGTGCGCCGTGGCGATCCGCCGGGGCATGCCGCGCTCGACACGGACGGCCCGGCCGTCGGGGACACTCAGTCGACCCAGTTCGACAGAGTCCTCGGCGGCCCCACGGCCCCTGCCCGACGGCCCGGGCCGCGCCGCCGAGTGGAAAAGCGTCACGTCTACGCTAGCCAACGGACCCGTGGCCTGCGTGCTCCGCAGCTGTAGGCGGGGAGAGTGGTCGTGGCGCCTCACGGCTCCCGAAGCCGACCGTCCCTGACGGCTCATGTCCCGCCGCAAACCCGGCTGAACATCTCTCTGCACCCCGGACCCGGCCAAAGTGCGCCCACTGGCTGCGGCTCGAACGCGCCGTTCGGCCCCGAGGTCGTATGCTGCAGCACCACTTACCTCGGAGTGTTCCGAATCGTTCTCAAGCCGGATCTGTGACGCACGGCATAGGGCGCCCACGCGGTCAGTGGGCGGTCCATCCGCCATCGACCGGCAGCACCGCACCTGTGAGGTAGGACGCAGCTGGGCTGGCCAATAAGAGGGCCGCGCCGACGAGTTCTTCGGGGTCGGCCCAGCGTCTCATCGGGACTTGGTGGTCGAGGAAGTGCCGGACATGCGGGTCGTCGTCGACGCCGTTGTTCAGCGGTGTGCGAAAGGGGCCGGGAGCCAGCGCGTTGACGCAGATGCCGGTACCTGCGAGTTCCACGCCGAGGCTACGGGTGAGTTGGACCACCGCGCCCTTGCTGGCTGCGTAGCCTGCCCGGCCTGCGGCGCCGACCAGGCCCAGGGCGCTGGCCAGGGTGACGATGCGACCGTACCCGGCCTCCCGCATCACTGGCACAACAGCTTGGCAGGTCAGGAAGGTTCCGACGACGTTGACGTCCAAGCAGCGTCGTAGTGTGGTGGCGTCGAGCGCGCCGAGGGCTCCTCGGGCCTGGACTCCGGCACTGGTTACGAGCACGTCCAGGCGGCCGTGTCGATTGACGATGTTCTGGGCCAGATCGTGGACCGAATCGTCCTCGGTCACATCGCAGGACACACCCACAGCAGTACCGCCGGTGCGGGCGACTATGTCATCGGCTGTACGTCGGCATGCCTCCAGCCGTCGCCCGGCCACCACCACTGCGGATCCGGCGGACGCCAGTCCTAGCGCAATGGCCCGGCCGAGCCCGGTCGAGCCCCCGGTTACCAGCGCCACCTGCCCGGTCAGATCAGTCCCCGGGCCGACAGGACCACTGGTCATGGCCCGACGGGGAGCAGGAGCCCTCCCGTGAGCCGCAGGAGTTCATCGGCGGTGGTGGGAAAGACCGTGCGGGGAGTCCCGGCGGCAGCCCAGAGCCAGGGGTAGTCGGTCAGGGCTGCATCAACCACGGTAGGAAGCACCTGGGGGTGGCCGACCGGAGCCACGCCCCCGATCGCCTGCCCGGTGGCCTGACGTACCTGTTCCGGGGCAGCGCGCCGCAGCCTGCCACGTCCCCACCGGGCAGCGAGCGCTGTGGTGTCCACCTTGTGCCGACCACTCGTCAGGACCAGAACGGGTTCATCGTCGGAGATGAAGACGAGGCTGTTGGCAATTGCGCCCACATCGCACCCCAGGACCTCGGCGGCCTCGGCGGCCGTGCGCGCCGACTCGGTCAACTCCCGCACCTGGCCCCCGATTCCGGCCCCAGCGAGGACGCGGGCCACCTCCATGCTTCGAACGGGCAGTAACGTGCCTTCCTGGGGCGCCATGTAACTCCTTCGTGAAGCGAGCCCATTGTCCGTTCCGTATACGGAACGTTCTGTGTGTGGAACGATAGCCCTCTCAGGGGCTTGGATCAACCGGCCCCGGGGGAGGGGAGGGGACTCCATGGATCTGGCTGCCAGCGTCGGGTTGCGTTTGCGGAAGTTGCGCGAGGCGCAGGGGATTTCGTTGTCCGAGCTGGCGCGCAGGTCCAAGATCGGAAAGGGGACGCTCTCCGAACTGGAGAGCGGCCGGCGCAACCCCACCTTGGAAACGCTCTACGCTCTTACGACAGCGCTCAAGGTGCCTCTGAGTACCGCTCTGCAGGATCTCGCGTCTCCCGCCAAGGTCTCCGGTCACGCCGTCGAAGCCCTGCTGATCGAACGATTCGAGGCTGATACCTCCGTCACGGAGACCTACCGGGTTCGCATCCGCTCCGGAACGACGCAGGAATCCGCCGCCCATTCCCCCGGTACGACAGAGCACATCATCGTTCTCACCGGCATTGCGTGCGTCGGTGTTCTCACCGAGCCTGCCCTGGTCGGCCCGGGGATGCACGGCAGTTGGGTTGCTGATGTCCCGCACGTGTATCAGGCGCCCGCAGGAGACGTCGAGGCCCTGTTGGTTGTGCGCTACCCACACTGATGCGCCATCGGCGCCGGGCTAACAAGGTCACCGCCTGCCGCCGGGCGCGGGGGGCTGGGCATCTCGGCCACAGCTTCCAGCAAGGGATGGAAGTACTTGCGGACGTTCTCCGGCTTGAGCCGGGACTTCGTTATCAGCCTTACCGAGGTGAGTGAGGCCGGGTGCCGCCCCTCGTGCAAGTCCCAGCCCATTCCCGGCGCATCGCCGACGGCCCTATGCTGCGTCCGCAGGGCGCGGCCCTGACGTGCGTCAGTTGGGTGCACCGGGTGTCCGGGGAGACGTTGTCGGGGCGCTCACCGCTGTGCGGTGGTGCTGGCTCCGTCCAGAGCCTCACGGATGATGTCCGCGTGGCCAGCGTGCTGGGCGATTTCCCTGATCAGGTGGAGCAAAATCCCGGCGCGCAGACCAGTGGACCGTCTCCCGCGGGGACCACGGAGTCCGCGGAAGCGGAACGCTCCGGCTCAGATCCGGCAGGGCCGCCACGGCCTCTTCAGTCGCCCGGGCATCGGCCAGGTACTGCTCCAGCAGCCCGAGAAACGTCTCGTCGTCGGTCATGCGGTACTGCTACCTGTTCCCCGCGAGGTGCTTGAGGAGCCCACCGAGGGTGAGATCGCTTAGAACTCCTAACGAAATAAGACCTGGAGGTTGACCAGAGCGAGCAATCCTCAACGGGTACAGCAGTTCTCCCCGCGGCGGACACCACGCCGACTGGGCCGGATGTCAGTGCCGTGTGGCACTGTCGCCTCGTGATCATCTTCATCGTCGGATCGATCGGGGGACCCAATGGCGGCCAGTGATGAGGCGGCCGAGGAGACCATGGAAACCGGTGTCGCCCCAGTCCCGGGGGTGTGCGACGAGAGGCATGGCGAGGACCGGCTGCCTCGGGCGTACACGCTGTGGCTCGTCGGCATCCTGGTGTCGCTCGTGGGCAATTCGGTCTTCTACTTCGCCCTCGGCTGGGCGGCCAGCGAGTATGGCGGGAGCGTCGCGGCGCTGGCCCTGAGCGCGATCACGCTGCCTCGCGTCCTGTTCCTTCTCGTCGGAGGGGCGGTCAGCGACCGCGTCAGCGCACGCCGCGTGCTGATCACCGGCGACGCGGCGATGCTGATCTTCTCGCTCGTTCTCGCGGCTGTCGCCTACTCCCTGGGGGCCCCGCCCTTGTTGCTCATTGCAGCGGGCGTTGTGGTCGGTGTCGTCGACGCGTTCTATCTGCCAGCTTCAGGGTCCATGCCCCGACGGTTGGTGGACAAGGCTCAGTTGCCTCGTGCGTTGTCCCTCCGGCAGGTCGGCGGCCAAGTGATCAACATGGGAGGCGGTCCGTTGGCCGGCGTGCTGGTCGGCCTGGCGGGGTTCGCGGGCGCCGCTCTCGTCAACGCGGTCACCTTCGCCTTCACTTTGGTTGTCCTGATTGCCGTCCGCCCCCAGCAGCACGTGCCTCCGGCTCCGAAGACGGACGGTCTCCTGAAGGAAGCCTTGAGCGGGGTGAAGGTGGCCTTCTCCCATCCGGTGCTGTGCCCGGGGCTGTGGCTCACCGGGGCAGCAGCCGGTTTCCTGCTGCCCGTGCTCTCTCTGCTGGTCCCCCTGCTTGCACGCGAGGAGGAGTGGGGCGCGGGAGCCGCCGGGCTGGTGTTCGGAGCGCAGGGCGTGGGCATGGTCGCGGTCACCCTGGTGGTGGTGAAGCGCGGCCCGCTGGGGAGGCCTGGTCTGATGGCGGCGAGCGCGCTGATCCTGGCGGGTGGGGGCGTGCTCGCGCTCGGTCTCTCCCCCAGTGCCACCGTCGCCGTCGTCGGCGGCCTGGTCATCGGAATCGGTAACGGGACCTTTTCCACGCACATCGCGCCGCTGGTCCTGGCGTCATCACCCGACTCCCACCTGTCGCGAATCCAGGCGGTTCTGGTACTTGTGCAGAGCTTGGCCCTTTTGCTGATGAACAACGTGCTCGGTGCGCTCGTCGACCTTCAGGGCGCCACCGTCACCGTCGTCGTCTGTGCCGTCATGCTCGTCGGTGTGGGGCTTACGGGTCTGGCCTCGGGCCCGCTCCGAAACGACCGAACGGGACTGAGGGGTCGCTGACTGCAACCGCCGCTCGGAAGCGCTATCGCAGCGTCTTCAAGCGCCGCCAACAGATCAGAGCGCAGCCGAGGATGAGGAATGCTTCGTGGATGTCGTCCCGTTTCTCCCAGCGAATGCGAAGTCGGCGGAACCAGTGCAAGTGGGCGAACGCGCGCTCTACCACCCACCGTTGAGCCCCCAAGCCGGAACCGTGCGCGGTGCCGCGGCGGGCGATCAGCGGCTTCACACCGAGGTCCCAAACGAGACGGCGGTACTTGTCGTGGTCGTAGCCGCGCCCAGCACGATGTCCGGACGGCGCCGGGGTCGGCCGCGTTTGCCGCGCACGGGTGGCACCGACTGGAGCTCCGCGCGTGGGCCGCGGCCACGGGTGGCGATCCAGGCGCCTGCGCCGGCGCAGCGGATTCCGGAGGCGAACCAGCCGGTAGTGGCGCCCGGCGGCACGAAGAACCCGGATTGCCTGGCGCAGGTGTCGAACAGGACCGGTCCGGGCCGCAGTCGGCATGCCCCTATGGCGCGCAGGAGGGCGAAGCCGAGGCGCTCGGGTGTGATGACGACGTCCCAACGTCGGCCGGCTGGAAGCAGGGCGACGTCCGGCTGGTGACGCCGCCACTGCCTGGCGCAGGCGACCGGATCCCATGCCGCGTCGGCCAGCCACTCCATCGCACCCGTCGTGTTGCCCATACAGACCACCCCTGCATTCCGGGCCGGTGGAACGAACAGCCGTGCTCTGACCGGCAGCCATCACTGCTCGTCACATGCTGTCACCAAAAGCGCAAGGGGTCGTTCACGAAAGCCCACCAGAAGAGGCGGTGCCGGCTCATGCCGTCAGGCCATCCGCTCAGGCCCTCGTGCGCACTCTGGCGCCGGATGGGTATGCATGCGGGTTTCGGGGGCAGCTGGTCAGGGCGGGCTCCTGCGGTTGTTATTCCGTCGTTGCAGGAGCCGCCCGTCCTCTTTCTTCGCGCGTGTGTGCGGCGTGGGTTCGGGTGTGCGAAGAAACGTGCAGAACGACTGTTACGAAGATCCGGCCCTGTGGGTGGGGTGGTGTGCGGGGTGGCGCGTGGGGTCGTGCGCCGGAGCACGCAAGCGCTTTCCGTCTATGGTTCAACGGGTGGGTGTTCTCGTCGCCCTGCCTACCGCGAATCCGAAAGGTCAGAGTCGACCGGTGGTCGGAGCACGGCCCACCGCGGTGGCGACCAGAGCAGCGAGCGCAAGCCCACCGCCCACCCACATCGCCGAGGTGATGCCGATGCCGTCTGCCGCCTGGCCGCCGAGGAGCGCGCCGAGCGCGATGGCGCCGTTGAACACGCCGACGAACAGGGAGGAAGCTGCCTCACGGGCATCGGGCGATGCGGCCAGGATCCACGTCTGCGTACTCACGGAGACTCCGCCGTAGGTGAGCCCCCACACCGCCATCAACGCGCCCGCCACCCACGGCGACCCGCCCACGACGGGAAACAGGAGCACCGTCGCGGCCATGACCACACTGATCACAAGGAGCGTCTTGCGCGGCGAACGCCCCGCGCCGGCACCGGAGATGAAGTTTCCCGCGACACCAGCGATTCCGTACACCAGCAGGAGCGTGCCGATCATCCCGGCGCTGACTCTGGAGACGTCCTCGAGAACGGGTCGGACGTAGGTGTACGCGGCGAAGTGCCCGGTGACCAGAAACGCCACGACGATCAGGCCGGTCCGCACCTGCGGGTTGCCGAACAGTCTCATCACCCCGCCCAGCTGAACAGTCCCTTCGGCCGGCAGCTTCGGCAGCAGCACGGCCATGGCGAGGAGGACCAGGAGTGCAAGGACGGCGGCGACCACGAATGCCGCGCGCCACCCGGCCAGGGCCCCGACGAACGCACCCGCCGGAATGCCGAGGACCGATGCCACTGCGATTCCGCTGAAGACCAGGGTGGTCGCCCTACCCACCGAACTCGGCGGCACCAGGCGCACCGCAATGCTTGCCGCGATGGCCCATACGCCGCCCATGCCGATACCGACCAGTACGCGCGCGGCGACCATCACACCGAAGTTCGGTGACCACGCGGCGCCCAGATTGCCGCTCAGCAGGACGGCCATGAGCGCGCAGAGCACAATACGCCGGTCGAACCGGCCCAGGGCGGACGTCAACAGGGGCGAGGACACCGCCGCCACCAGACCTGTGATCGTCAGTGTGAGACCCGCCACGCCTTCGGCGACCTTGAGGGAGTCACCCATGGGAGTCAGCAGCCCGACGGGCAGCATCTCCGAGGTGACGACCGTAAACGTGCCGATAGCCACGGTCACTACGCCCAGCCAAGCGCGTAGCGTCGTACGCCCCTGCGGTGCTGATCTTTCTTCGACTTCTTCAACTTGCGACATGCGTTGAGTCAATCGACCACGCAGTAGAGGAACAACGGCCAACCTCTCATCGTTCCATGAGGGGCACTCATAGATCGACAAAGTGCCTGGCCAAGGGAGTGGAAGAGCGGAGGGGGCCGTGGGAAGTCTGGAAGTTCGCGAGGTGGAGGCGTTCCTTGCCTTGGCCGAAGAGCTGCATTTCGGCCGGGCGGGGGAGCGCCTGTACGTGTCGCAGAGCCGCATCAGCCAACTCCTTCGAACCCTGGAAGGCCGGATCGGCGCCCGCCTCGTCGAGCGCACCAGCCGCCGTGTACGCCTCACCCCGCTCGGCGAGACGCTCTTCGCGGACCTCCGCCCTGCCTACAACTCCCTGCAGACCGCTCTCGATACCGCTCGTAGCACGGCACGGGGCGTCGGCGGGCTACTGCGCATCGGCTTCCAGGGCACGGCTGACGACCATGTCATGAATGCCGTCACGCTCTTCCAGAACCGCCACCCCGATTGCACCACCGAGATCGTGGAGATCCCCATCTCCGACCCCTTCGGCCCGCTCCACCGCCACGAAGTCGACACTGCGATCGTGCTGTTGCCCGTGGAGGAGAACGACCTTGTCCTCGGACAGATCTTCTCCAAGCAGCCGCAGACCCTCGCTGTCTCCACAAACCACCGCTTCGCGTCGTACGAGAAGCTGACGGCCGAGGACCTCGCCAGCTGCCCCTTGATCGGGGTCCGCGGCCCCGCCCCTGAGTACTGGCGGCGCGCACAAGCTCCCACTCTCACGCCGAGCGGCCGCGAGGTCCCGACCGGGCCGACCGTGAGCACCCTGCAGGAGGGCCTGGCCCTGGTAGCGGCCGACCGTGGCGCAATGCTCCTGTGCCACCCCACAGGCGAGTACTACAACCGGCGAGCCATTACCTTCGTGCCCATCACCGGCCTCGAGGATTCTTTCCTCGGCCTTGTCTGGCACCACAGCCACGAAACCGCACGCATACGTGCCTTCTCACAGGCCCTCGCCGCGTCAGGGGGCATCGCCGACGGACCGTTCTAGCGGGAGCGTCGAAAGGCTGAGCGTTGCATGTGGTCGCTTGCTGGGGGTTCCCGGTTCACGGACACAGGACTGGAAAGTCGGCCTTAACCCAAAGAGCGCGGATAGCGGCGGCCTTGTCATCGGCGGGGTTGTCTTCGGTGCTCCATATTTTGGCCTGGGTGATGAAGTTGTCGACCGATGGCCAGCCCGGGTTGCCGGTGGCAGCGAAATCGGCCCATGCGCGGCCCATGCGGCGTGCCAGATCGTGGTCTGCGGGTGTGGGTGCGCCGCCGATGAGGAAGGCCAGGCAGTCGGTGTCGAGGTTGCCGAAGGCGAAGGGGATGTCCGCATTGTGCCAGGCCCGCACGGCCCCGTTCGGGCCGGTGCGCCGGCGATCGAACCGTGAGAGGAAGGCCCGGCCGCCGGCTTGGGCGTGGCACTCGGCGAGTCGGTTGCTGTACTCGCCGAACAGGAGATCGCCGAAGACGGCGAGGTAGACGTCGAGCACCGGGGCGTGGGGCATCGCGGCGCGGTAGCCGGCGACCAGGCCGTCAGGGAGGTGGAAGTCTTCGGCGAAGAGGAGCAGCTGTTCGTCGGTGGTGATCTTCGCGCTGCTGCCGACGGCGTCGAGCAGCCAGTATTCCTCCGTGGTGTGGCAGACCAGCAGGTCCACGTCCCGGGTCGCACCGGATGCCATCCCTGTAAGGGGGTCGGTGGGCAGGACGTCGCCGTCGAGGACGGGGGCGTAGAGCCCGGGGTCGTAGTGACGGGATCCGGAGGCGGGGTCACGCCGGTAGTTGTCGACCACCTGGTCGGAGGCGAGGACCAGGGTCTGTGGAGTCGCAGATGTCAGGCCCTCGGCTGTGGCAGGGCAGTCCGCTGCCGCGGCGATCTCGCGGGTGGTCGCCGCAGCTATTTCGAGCGTGTAGCAAGGACTGGCGGCGCTATGGGCGATGGCACGGTGGAACAGGCCGCGGGCGCGGTCCATCACCATCAGGCAGGCAACCGAAGCGGCCCCGGAGGACTGGCCGGCAACCGTGACGTTGCCGGGATCGCCACCGAAGGCGGCGATGTTTTCACGAACCCAGCGCAGGGCAGCGACCTGGTCGAGCAGACCGCGGTTGTCTGGGTAGGTGGTTGTTTCGGTGGCGGGGATGTGGCCGAAACCTTCGAAGCCGAGCCGGTAGTTGAGGGTGACCACGACCAGACCGGCGCGGGCCAGCGCGGTACCGTCGAAATCGGGTTGGGCTGAGGACCCGAAGGTGTAGGCACCGCCGTGGATCCAGACCAGGACGGGCAGGTGGCCGACCTCGGGGGCTGGGGTCCATACGTTGACGGTGAGGATGTCCTCGTCGGCGGGCGACCACACGGGTGCGCCGGGCAGTTCTGCCGACTGCGGGGAGACCGGTCCGAAGGCCGTGCAGTCCCGCACCCCGGTCCACGCCGGTGCCGGGAGAGGTTCCCGGAACCGGTTGGCGCCGAACGGCGGGGCGGCATAGGGGATACCAAGGACGGCGACGACTTCGGTAGAGATCCGAAAGCCTTGGACCGAGCCGTTCTTCGTCTTGAAGGTACCCATGGGCAGACTGCCTCTCGTTGCACGCCAGATCGCCGGGGGAGGGCGAGGCTTCAGCTTTGCATCGCGGGGCACCCCGGGACCAACACCAAGATCATGGTGATTGACGCACCAGTGATGTCAATGCCCCGCTGCTACCAGTCCGCCGCGTCGGCATTCAAGTGAAGCCTCAATCCGCCGCTTTCGACGTCACAGGACACTCAGTGGTGCTTGTTGGCGTCGTACGGGTCGTGAAGTGAGAACTGCCGGAGAGCGATGACATTGGCGTCCGGCCCGGGGCCGCTTCCCGCCCGGCGGGCACCGGTGAAGAAGTCAGGCCCCTGCTCCCGCCTGACGGGACGTACCGCTGACCGGCCTTTCCTCATAGGTCAGAGCCGTGTGACGTGGTCTCCGTGACAGCAGAGAGCAGGGTCATCCGGGCCGGTCAGATGTACCGCTACTACCTACGCCAGACCGTCGTCGGCGACGGCCGCCGCCCGGCCCGCACGCCGCTGCGCGCCGCCCAGGAGCAGGCTGGTGTCCCGACCGGGCGATGGATGGGCAGCGGCCTGGCCGCGTTCGGACTCGCACCGGGTGAGGAAGTCACCGAGAGCCAGCTGCGGAACCTCTTCGGGGAGTGGGGCCGGCACCCGTACGCGGACCGGATCGAGGCCGACCGGCTCGCCGAGGGCGACTTCCCGGCGAAGGTGTTCAAGGCCGGCGCCCTCGGACGCCGGGTGAAGGTCACGGGCGTGGTTTTCGTGTTCCCGGCCGCAGCCGACGATCTACCTCCTGTGGGCTTTGGGGGACGAGGAGACCCGGCGGGTCATCGAGGCCGCACACGAGCGGGCGATCGAGCGGGTGCTGGAATGGATCGAGGACGAGGTCGCGGTGATCCGGTACGGCAAGAACGGCCTCTACCGGATGCGGCCGCCCGGCGGTCTGGTCGCCGCGCGCTTCCGCCACCCCGACCTCACCCACTACGCGCTCCCGACGTCCCTGGACGCCCCGGACATCCGCAGTGAGCCTGGTGGAGGAGCGCGACGTGGTCGCCCCCTTCGGCGCGAAGCCGGCCAGCGCGGTCCCGGTGGTCACGTCGCCGGCCGCGATCGCCTCGGCGGTCCGCGCGGCGACGAGCCGCCCGGTCAACCGGCTGCCGATCCGCCCGCAGGGTGGTCACTCCTCCGCGTAGCGGATTCCGGGCGGGACCGGGGGCGCCTAGCGGCGCACGGGCAGGGCGACCACGGAGCCGTCGTGCGCGGCGAAGAAGCGGTTGCCGTCGCCCGCTGTCGTGTGGGCGGCCGTGTCGCCGCCGAACCGGTACCCCTCGACGTCGTCGCCCGTGCTCGCGCTGACGGCGGTGAGTCCGTAACCCTTGGCCTCGGCGACCCACACGGTGCCGCCCTGGACGACGGGTAGCGCCCGGGTGCCCTCGTAGCTTCGCAGGTACGTCTTCCACTTCTGGTCACCCCTGCCCGCTTCGAAGCGGTGGAGGTACAGGTGGCCGACGGCGTACACCTCGTCGCCCCTGACCGCCGGAGGCCCCCAGCCGCCGGAGTCCTGCCCGACCTTGCTCTCCGCGTCCACAAACCAGAGCTCCTTCCCGGTGGCGAGCGAGCGCGCGCACAGGGTCCTGCCCCCGAAGAACACCGTGCCCTCGCTGATCGCCGGACGGAGGGCCGCCGTGCCCTGGTCGCGGATGTTCCATTTCTCTGCGCCGGTGGCCGTGTCCACGACGACCACACGACCGTCCGAGGGGAAGAGAACCAGACGCCCCTGGCCGGTCGCCGCCGCAGAGGACATCCTGACCGCCGTCCGTGACGCCCTTGACCCCGGGTCCCACCCTCTCCTCTTCGGCCACCGCCAGTAGGGGAGCGGGTCCCGCTCTACCAGCACCCCTCGCACCTCTTCCCCGGCTACCCGAACACCCGCAGCCGCTACCAGCCCGGCGACTTCCCCATCGCCGAGAAGGCGCACACGCACACGATCAAGCTGCCCGTCTGGCACCGTGAACAGGATCTGGAACTGGCCGAGCAGTACGTCAGCGCGGCCAGGAAGGCCAGCGAACACCACAAGGAGCTTCTGTGACCGTGACCTCCGCCTCGCCCGAACACTGGTAGAGGAGGCCGAAGCCGAAGGCATCACTACCTTCGTAGCCGCGGCCGTCGTCACCGACGCCGACCGCATCCTCCTGGTCCGCCGCAAGCCGGACGACTTCATGGGCGGCCTGTGGGAGAACCCTTCCGGGCACGTGGACGCCGGGGAGACCATCCTGGACGCGGCCCGCCGCGAGACGCGGGAGGAAACCGGTCTTACCGTCTCCTCCGTAGACCGCTACCTCGGGCACTTTGACTACGAGAACAGCCGCGGCACCATCACCCGCCAGTTCAACTCCGCCGTCACCGTTGCCGAGACCGGGCCGGTCATCCTGACCGAACACGACCTGCACCAGTGGGCGGCCTCGACCGGTGACCTGCCGGGCGTCACCGACGGCGTACGAACAGTTCTTGCCAGCGCGTAGGAACCACGGTGCCCCTCCCGTTCGGCCCGCCCCTCTGGACGCTGACCACACCTCGGCCTGTCAGCGCCCCATGCGACCCTGTTCGAGCCCGGCGGCTCGCCTCATCACCTCGAAGCCGATGCCGCCGCCGGGGCACCCCAGAGCCACGAGTGTGGTGGGCAGTCCGTTGGCGTGGACGGGGGCGCCGGCATGGGGACGGGGACGGTCAGCAGGATGGCTGGTGCCGTTCCCGGGGCGAGGGCGATGGTGAACGCTCCCAGGAAGACCAGCAGGGTCGTCGAGACGAAGGGCCGGCGTGATCCCGTGATGACGCTGATGGGGGCGAGCGAGCGGGCGAATCGCAGGAACTCTGCCGACCGTACCGCTCAGCCTCGCCCTGCCCGTGCTCCTCGACGCGCGTGAGGGCGAGCACGCTTCCGTTAGAGGGTGGCGCCACCCCATCCGCCTGGCCCTCACGTGCATGCTCCATCCCGCCCTGACCCTCCACGGCCAGGGCTGCTGGCGCATCGGCCCCATCACCGAACCGCTGCGCAGCGCCGTCACAGCGGCCGCCTCCCTGATGGCTCCCGAAGGGCACTGCCTCGTCGCCGGGACCGCCCCTATCCGCGTCGCGTCACCCGAACACGCGGTGTGGCCCCTGCTCGACGCCGGATTGAGCAGGGTGGCATCGGATGCCACGTGGGTCGCCAGCCAGGCGTCGATCCGGCGCCAGGACTCCGCCGGGGAAGAGATCTGCTGAGCCATGGCGCCATCGTGCCCCACGCGTCCGACCTGGCTGGTCGAGCCCCTGCCGACCGGCGCGGGGCCATGGATGGGTGACCGGTGGCGCTCATGGCCTGACGAGGACGACGAAGCCGGTCCGGCGCATGGTGCGCGGGCTTCGGGGGCACACGCACCTCACGGCGGGCTCCTGCGGCTGTTCCCCCCTCGCCGCCGGAGCTGCCGCCCACAGCGGACAGCAGCCCAACTTCCCAGGCGCGCGGCGGCGCCGCAACGCAGTGTCCCCCGGCGGCCACAGCACCCTCACGCCGCTTGCCGGCCGAGCACTCGTGCGGCCGCCCACCGCGCGTACAGCAGATGGGCCACGACCTCCGCCGTCAGCAGTCCTACTACTTGCCAGGGTGCGAGGTGCCCGGCGAACGCGATGACCGCGAGCGGGACGCCGATGCCCGGGCCGGCCCAGGTTGCCACGATCAGCAGGCGGCGTCCGAAGCGCAGGGAGATGGCCGCGTGCGCCGCGTGGTAGAGCGCCAGACCGCCGGCCAGGGCGACCACCGCGCCGTGGGCGAGGTGGGTATGCCCTTGTCCTGCCTCCTCCACCGCGGTGGCCAGACCGCCCGCCATGGCGACCACGGCAGCCGTGACGAAGAAGTGGAGGAATCCCGTGACGTCTCGGGCCAGCGGGAACGCCGTCCGCTCCGTCGCCGCGCTGAGCACGTGCTCCGCGGCCGCCGATCCGAAGTCGAAGTACGACCACCATAGAGCGGCCAGCATGACGAAACCGATGAGAGCGACCCAACCCGCGGCTGCTGTCCACTCGGCGTCCAGTGACGTGATCAGCCCGATGACCGACTCACCGAACACGATGATCACGAAGAGTCCCACCCGCTCCACCAGATGTCCCACGTGCAGCCTGCGGGGCATTCCTCCGGGCCGTGCCGTGAGCAGCACTGCGATCTCGGCCGAGAGCAGTACGGCCCACATCACGAACCGCCCCGGGGGCGGCACCAGCACCGAGGCGCCCCACCCGACCGCCGAGGCCAGGCAGTACGTCAGGGGCCGCCACCTCGGCACGAGGGATCCGCCGGGGACGAGCGCGCGGTGGGTGGAGGGCCACCAGAGGCCGAGCAGAACGATGCGGGAACCCGCGTACCCGAGGGCGTACGCGGCTGAGCGTTCATCCGTGGCTCCGCTCACGGCGACGGTCATCACCGCCAGGCACAGCATGGCGGTGAGCATGAGGAGTCGCCGGCGTGTGGAGTCCTCCTCGAAGAGGTTCGCCGCCACGGTGAGGTTGATCCACGTCCACCAGGGCGGGAAGTACAGCGCCAGGAAAATCGCGAAGTCGGCCGGTCCCGGGTCGCCGTGCAGCGAGTGCGCGAGTTGGGCGGCCAAAGCTACGAACACCAGGTCGAAGAACAGCTCCAACCACCCTGCGTGCCTGCTGTGCTCCACCCCTGGCGTCGCGGGGGAGGTGGGATGAGCGGCTCCGTACTCTTCCATAAGAGGACATACCACCACAGGGGCAGCCTCACGGCCATCCTTTCCCTGCGCGCACACCATGCTGTCCCCGCGCATCAAGCCTGAGCGGCGGCGCTGGTCTGGATCAGGTGGTCGACGACGTCGGTGTGACTGTTCCGCCGGCGGTAGGCCGCTTGCTGGCGATCGGCGCCGTTGCCCTCAGTGGCGAGGCGTTTGTGTGCGGCGTGCAGGAGCGTATGGTCGTCGGCGTCCGCCACGGCGGGCAGCGCCGTGTCCCACAGGCGGTCCAGGTGTACGGCGGTCGGTTCGAGCCGGCCGGTGTCCAGGTCGATGCTCTCTCCGCTCAGCCGTCGCGAGCGGCGCGCCAGCATGCGGCGCGCAGCATCTCCGGCTGTGGTCTCTCCTGCATGAGTGAGGGCATCCCCGGCGGGCATGCCCCTGAGAACGTGAACCGCCTGCGGGCAGGAGACAAGTCGTGCGCGGTTTGAGTCGGCGTCTGGCTTGTTATTCCGGGCCCCGTGCCCGTACGAGGAGCGTGCCCAAGCCTTGTGAGTTCGGTGGCGGCAGGATGCGGGCATCAATGGTGGTGAAGCCGTGCCGCTTGAGGAGGTCTGCCCAGGCTTCGGGGGTGTACTGCCAGCGCAGGACGGTCAGCTCGCGTTCTCGCCCTTCGAGCCATTTGCCGCGCATCGGCTGCGCTCCGTACGCGCCGGGGGCCGGTTCGGCCTGGCTGAAGGCGAAGACTCCGTGTGGAGTCAGGTTCTTGGCGACCAGCGGCAGGAGGACATCGGGGTCGGTGAACCACACCGCGCCCCACACGGAGTAGATCGCGTCGTACGGCGCCGCGCCGGACACGAGGTGGTCGCACACGTCCGCATGGATGAACGACAGGCGGGGGACGTCCTTCCACCATCTACGGGCGCGCTCGACCTGGGCGGGGGAGAGGTCCACGCCGGTCACCTCGACCCCTTGGCGGGCCAGGTACACGGCTTCCTTGCCCTCCGCCGGCCCGAGGTCCAGGGCGCGGCGCGGCTGCCCGAGGAGTTCGGCTCCGGGCCCGTGACCGGGGTATTGCGTCCACTCGAACCGGTCGACCACCGGGGCGGGTTGCTCCCCTTCGCCCCGGTAGGGCATGTACGTGTCCCAGTATTCGGCCGGAGTGTGGGGCTCGCGGGGCATGACGCTCCTTGTGGGGGCAGCGGGACCAGTGTCTTTCAAGCTGGTCACCGTACCGGTGCCGCCTCCCGCCCACGCGCGAATGACCTAACGATGCCCGTTCGGGCGCGCGCGAGGGCCCGGGGATGCTCACGGCACCCCCGGGCCCGACCGCTTGCCGCGGTTCAGTGGCAGTTCTCGCCCGGCCTGCACGGGCCGCACCTGCCGTAGTCCGCCTCCCACAGCTTCCAGTCCACCTCGAAGCCGTTGCCGACAATGATCTGCGCGGTGCGCTCGACGCTGCCGTCGTACTTGAACTCGATTTCCGGGATGTGTTCCAGG
The DNA here is from genome assembly GCF_053610585.1 of Streptomyces sp. NPDC054887. NCBI lineage: Bacteria > Bacillati > Actinomycetota > Actinomycetes > Kitasatosporales > Streptomycetaceae > Streptomyces > Streptomyces sp. NPDC054887. Next base: position 29,502 of record NZ_JBSGYQ010000059.1, read on the forward strand.
AACTTGCCGTCGAAGTGCTCGTGGCAGAACTCGCGGTAGTTCTTGGTGTCCAGGATGAAGACGTGGACCGCGATGTCGACCGTACGGCCGCAGCACATCTCCAGGCCCTGGCCCCACTTGTCGATAGCCGTGATCAAGTAGGAGACGGCGGCGTGGAAGAGCCGGGTCGCCATCACCTCGTCAAACGGATAGTCACGCATCAGGAGCTGGATCTCGCGGTCCCAGACCTCGGGCTGCACGTAGTCCCGCGGGTCACGGACTGTGGTCTCGACTGCTGTCGCCATGCTGTCCTCCGGGATGTCGGGGCCCGCCCGAAGCGGGGCCACGCCCCAAGCAAAGCGCCGACCGCAGCCGCCTGATCGCCAACGTGCGCATGGCGCAAGCCGTTTGCAGGTCCTGCACGCGCCGTATGCACCCCGCTGAACGGCCCCTACCGTGGACAGGCAGCCCTTCGGCCCCTGGCGAGTGGGAGGCCCCATGCGCACCGATCCGCTCTGGAACTCGGGCAAGGTCAGCATGCTCATCGCCCGCCAGGACACAGGCGCGCTCATCCGGATAGGGCGCGAGGAACGCGGCTGGCGCCAAGCGGACCTCGGGGCACGCATCGGCTGCTCAGCCTCTACGGTCTCCCGGCTGGAGCAGCGCCGCAGTCACGCCGACTTGGCGCTGATCCGGCACGCTGCCCAAGAGGTCGGCGTGCCAACGGACGTCCTCACCGCGTCGCTCGGATTAGCGGCGGCGTCAACCGCTAGAGTCGTGGCGGATGGGCCACGCTGCGCCGAGGAGGACCCCATGCGTCGCCGCACGTTACTCGCTGCCGCCGGCCTCACAGCCCCCGCCGCTCTCTTGGCCGGACTGAACGATGCTCTCGCCAGCATGCCCGACCCCACCGGATCCCCCGTTCCCCTGGAATGGCGCATCACCGCAGCCCGCGGCTATTTCGATGCCGGCCAGCACGGCAAGCTTCTCCGGGCGCTGCCCGGGCTGTTGGCCGATGCCCGTCAGGCCGCCCATAGCCGGCAGGACATCGACCTCGCACGGCTTTCCGCCTGCTACAGCCTGACTTCCCAGGTACTGACGAAGATCGGCAAATACGACCAGTCGCGGCTCAGCGCCGACCGGGCGACCATCTACGCCGACTTGTCCGGCTCACCGCTCGTCGCCGCGGCGGCGGCCCGGGAACTGAGCATCGTGCTCCGCCATCAGGACCAGCCGGCCGCAGCGCAGAAACACATCCTCGCGGCGGTCGCCAAAGTGGAGGAAACCGGGCTTAAGACCGGAGCGCAAGCCTCGGCATACGCGCAGATGCTGTGCACCACCTCCTACACCGCGGCCCGCGCTGGTGATCGGGATCAGGCACTCACCATGATCAAGGAAGCCACCCGTGCTGCCCGAGATCTCCCGCATCAGGCACCCGAGGGGCGACTGTTTCCCATCACCCCTGCCGCAGTGAATCTGTATGCCGTCGGGGTCCACTGGGCACTGGGTGACGCAGGTGCCGCCCTGGAGGCGGGTCGCGGGCTGCGCACCGCCCAGTTCAAGACCGCCGAGCGCAAGGGACGCATGCATACCGACCTTGGCCGGGCCTGGTGGCAACGGGGCAAGCCGGAGCAGACGGCCGCCGAGCTGCTTTCCGCTCTCCGGGTCTCGCCAGCCGAGGTCCGTGACCGGCCGGCCATCCGGAAGATCGTCAGCGACTTGCGCTCACGGCACAGCCAAGTAGCTGGGGTGCGCGAGCTTGTCACGGCCCTCAAGCCAGACGTCGCTTGACCGCTCCTACCTAGCTTGCCCTGGCGTCGTCTCATGTCGGTGTCGGTGATGCACAAGGTCGGCCTGTGCTTCCGCTGGTGCGTGAGGAGCATCGGCACGCCTGTTGAGAAGGCCGGGGTCGCTGGAGTGAGAGTCAGCACCGGGTCTGCGGCGCCAGCGTCAACAGCCGTGAACTGCCTCCATTTCTCGCCGCACTGACGGGGGTGAAGTCGGCCGTTCGGGGACCGACGAGAATGGCGTCATGAATCCGACAACCCGCTGGACTGCACTGGCCTGCCTCGCAAGTGCCGCGTTCCTGGCCGGCTGCACCACGAACGGCGCTCCGAGCCCAAGTCGCTCATCATTCGCACCTGGTCCCACGATCACCTCTACCGTCGCGCCTGATGCCGCAGTCCGGGTGGCCGAGCGCTACCGCAAGTCCGGCGGAGAGAATGATGTGTACGGGATACAGCGGAGCTCCGGTCCGGACGGCGTGCCCCTGCTGATTGTGTGGACGCACGATCCGGACGAAGACGCCGAGACCTTCGATGACCTCAAGGGGTCCATCACGGGGTATCTGGAGCGGGAGGAAGGGCTTTCGTTGCGGCGGGGCTATTTGATGGACGTCTTTGGCCCGGACGGCGCGCTCCAGCACCGCCTCGACGCCCGCCAATAGGTCTGAAGCTGCTGACTCTCGCTTCCTTGAGGCTGCGCTCGGCGTCGACGCGGTGGTCAAACTACCGCTCTGCAGCATTGGTTCGTGCTGAGGCCGGGCAACCCGCCCTCGCCCGGGCTCATCCCGCTGCGATCACCGCGCTTAGGCCGTTGACCAGGGCATACACCGAGGTCCGGCTCCAGTACTAGCGCGCCGGTGGGCCGGAGCACGGCAGTTGTCACCCGCAGAGCTGACTGAGCCGGTGTATGAGACCAGACGAAGCGGCCTGCTCTTCATCAGTGAGGCAGGCGGCTTGTCACAGATCCTCGTTCGGGACCACCGTGGCCGGCTGGGAAACGACCTCTCAGTATCCCCAGGTGGCGTAGATGGTGACGTTCTCGCCGTTGGTTCTGGCGCCGACGCACACGTCACGCCAGTCGAGCAGCCAGCCGCTGGAGCGGCAGTTCTCCTGCTTGAGGCCCAGTTCGCGGATGATCTCCGGGTGGGACAGGCCGTTCTCGCTGGTGACTGTCGCGGCGCGCCAGCAGCCGCCGGAACCGCAGCTGGTGCCTTCGTTGACCATGCTGATGCCTGGCGGCAGTGGGGGAAGGGCCTTGGACGGCGGGGCTTCCGAGCCTTCGCTGATCAGCAGCGCGTACAGGAGGCCGACCAGGAGGGTGAGGGCGAACTGCGTCCCCAGGAAGCCGATCGCTTTGTTGCGGCGGGATGTCCATTCCGGGGGAGGGGAGTTCTCGTGCCGTCCTTCCAGTCCCGCGCCGCAGGCGATGAGCAGGGGCGCGAGAGCCGTGAATACGAGATGGGCATCGGGTCTGGGGGCGTCGATCCAGCCCTGCTGGACACTGATCAGCAGACCGGCTCCGGCGAGCAGCGCGCCGCCGATCGCGAAGCCGACGGGGCGGGTGCGGGCGATCGTCAGCCAGACGACGGCGGGCGCGACGGCGAAGAGTATCCCCAGGACGATCAGCATGTACGGGGAGACGTGCGACCCCGAGCGCCCGGTTCCGCACGGCCAGGGCTCACCCCAGGGCCGCAGACCGGTCGTTCATACCGCGAGCGCCTGGCCGCCCTGCTGGCGGTGGTGGAGGAGGAGCCGGGCACGGCCACCTCGCCGCACCCGCCACCTTCTCGGCGCCTGGCTCGCCGAGCACCGCCACCTCACCACCCGCGACCAGTTCCCTGCGCCCGGGGCCGCCGACCTCACGGCGATCGACCCCCCACTGGCTGCTCCCACACGGCGCGGACTGGCACTGCAAGTACCACCTCCTGCGCGCCCACCGCGCCGCCGGCCGACCCCGCCGCACTGACCCGCGACATCCTCGTGGACACCCCGGCGGTTTCAGAGGCGAGGTCGGCAACCATCCGCCGTGCTCAATCGGCCTTCGGGTATGCCACACCCGAGCCCTGAACCGTCCTCGAGTCCACCTGATTGGCCGCACTGTGGTGACGGCACCACCTCGGAGGACCCGGTCGGCTGCCCCGTTATCCACGTCCCCGGCCATACTGCCTGCCTCGCCCACCTGGCGGATGCCGACCGCGACGCCTGCCTGTCGGGCCTGACCCCGGGCAGCGACATCGACCACCGTGGCACCACCTTCACTGAACCGCTTCTCGATGCGCTCCTCGACGCCCTCCGCGACCCTGTCACCAGATACCCCCGCCTCGGCGACGCCCGGTTCCGGTCGGCGACCTTCCAGGGCGGCGCCTGGTTCGAGTCGGCAACCCCCCAGGGGGAAGCCAGGTTCCAGTCGGCGACTTTCAAGAGCGACGCCGGGTTCGAGTTCGCGATCTTCCACGGCGAGGGTTCGAGTGGGCGAGTTTTGAGGGCGACGCCGTGTTCGGGGCGGCGACCTTCGAGCGCGGTGCCGTGTTCTGGAAAACGACCTTCAAAAAACGAAGCCCGGTTCGAAGGACACCTACAACCAGTACGGCACGCTGACGAAGGTCACCGACCGCAACAACGGCTCCATCACCGTCACGCAGCACGACGAGGGCACGGAGCACAAGGGCTTCAAGCTGACGGAGACCCGCTCTGGCCGGTGGGTGGACCTGGTGAAGACCAACGCGCCGCAGTGGCAGGCGAAGGACCACACCGGCCGCACCGCGGTCTTCGACCTGAACGCGGCCGGCGACCTGGCCAAGACGACGGACACCGAGGGCAAAGCCACCGTCTTCGGCTACGACTCGTCCCGGCGCCTGACGAAGATCAACACCCCGGAGGGGCGGGTGACGGTCTTCACCTACGACGCCCAAAACCGGCTCACGTCTATGCTGCGGGCGACCGAGTTCAACGGCACCGGCCACACCGGCCCCACCTACACCTACCCCTACACCGCCGAAGACGGCTCCAAGGCCGGCACGACGACGGTCACCGACCCCGAGCAGCCCGCGACAAAGTACGAGCACGACGCGGACGGGCAGGCTCAGCACCTGACACGCTGCCCCGGGCAGAGGGAGCCCCGGCATCCTCGTCGCCAACCACATCTCCCTCGTGGATTCGGGGTTCGTGCTGGCCGCACTGCGCCGCATTCCCGTCCTGCGGTACCTCTTGGAACAAGACGGCCATGTCCCCGTCTACCGCCGGACCAGCCGCGTCGCCGAAGCTCGGGGCAGCTCGGCGCTCACAGCCGGCCGCCACGTTGCTCGCTTGCGGCGAGGGGCGCATGGCCGCAGGGGCGCCGCAGAAGCCTTCCACAGCGGCCCCGCTCGCCGGCACCACCGCTTCCAGCGGTCTGATCATTCCGATCGGCCAGGCCGGTCCCCGCCGGATCACCTCCGGCAGTCGTACCAAGCAGGTGGCCGCGTTCCTCACAGCCCTCGCCCGGTGCTCCCCGACTGCACGTTCACTCGTTGTCCCCTCCAGCTGCCGCCCGAAATCGCTTCAGCGTGCGCCGCCGCGCACCACGCCGTCACCGCGGCCTGGGGCACCGCCGCCCAAAGCTCGGCGAGCCCGCTGCGCTCGCGGCCTGAAGGACACCACGTGCCAGGGCGACACGCCGCGTTCCTGGTTCAATCTCGCGTAGAGCGAGTTGAGCGTCGCGGCCGGTGCGGTGGAAGCGCTCGACGACGCCCGTGCGGCGGCCGCGGTCGTCTCCGGGCACCGCGGCCGCGCACGGTCGCGCCGGTGTGAACGTACGGGGGCGGATCGTCGGCGAATGTCTGACCATTCCGCCGCTCCCCGCTCCCCGCTCCCCGCTCCCCGCGACGCCTCATGCCGGTTCCTCGTGCCCGCGGTCAAGGAGATCGTGGCGCGACGGGGTGGGGCGCCGGGTCGTCGTGGCGCGCTGAGCGACGGGGGCCGGCGAGCAGGAGACCGCAAGCGGTCAGGAGGATGAGGTCCTGCCCGATCCCCGGTCCTGCGATCAGGACACCGAGTCCGATCCAGCAGGCCATTGACCATGCGATGAACGGTGGGGGCGTGATACCGCGGCGGTTCAGCCACAACACCGTCAGGCCGAGCAGGATGAGCGGCGGGCCGAAGCTGTTCACGCTCAGCCAGTAGGCGCTCATGGCGGGGCTCATGTCGGAGAGGTCCTCGTCCCACATTTCCCGGCTGAACCATGTCCCGGCATGACGGCGTGCGGCGCCCAAAACCGTCAGGGCGCCGAGGGTGTGCGCGGCCCCGTAGAAGACGATGAGCCGACCAGCCCATTTGATCATGGGGAACCTTCTCTCCTGTTGCTGGGCTGCGGGACGCGGCCCAGCGCTGTTGTGCGACTTGGATGTGGGCGTCGCGTTCGCGAGGCGCCACGGCGTTCCGGACGAGGTGGGGACTGAACGGTGTGTTCGGCACCGCTGCTCCTGCCGAGTCCTGGCGCAGATCGACAGGCACCGGGTCGCAAAGCGACTCGATCCGGTCCGCGAGCCCTCCGTAGGGCTTGTCCCAGCCGAACAGGGCGGCAAGCTTCCAGCGCACCGCGAACAGGAGGCTGACCAGGGCGGATTCTCGTTGAGACCAGCGGCGCGGCGCAGCGTTGCAACCATGACGCGGAAGTGGTCAGGTCCGGCATCCGGTGCGCGGTAGGCCCATACGCCCTTGACTCGAGATCAAGCGCGATTCGGTGGATCCTCCATGGGCGGACGGTGTGCTCGGCGCCGGCCGGTCGGTTCGGCCTCATGGCTGCCCCTGGAGGTACTCGGAGAACCGGAGACGGGGCGGAACTGAACACTCCCCAGTCAGCTGACTTCCCATGAGGCCAACATACGGTCATGTATGTATGTAAGTCAACGCGCCTTCGGCACACAGGCGTTGATCGAACGTGGAGTGCGTCGGTGCGGGACAAGGTGCAGGCCAGGTACCCCGCCATGACGCCGGCCGACCCCCCCTTGGAGTGCGGGGGCTTCAGCGGCACCCTCTTCCCAGGGGCCGGCACACAGGCGGCCGGCCAGGACTGGCCCGGAATCGTGATCACCCTCGGCGGTCGGTCGACCCCGATCCCGGCGACGCCCGGCGCGTCCGGATGGAGGTAGGCGCCGCCCGCTGCCTTACATGCATGCACCACTGTATGTATGCTGGTGAAGAAAGCGGCCGGAGACGGAGATCAAGACCATGAGCGAGACGGTGACGCGTCGCACGCAGGCCGACCGTCGCGCGGCGACGCGAGGGGCACTGTTGGAGGCCGCGGCGCGCGGCCTGTCGACCTACGGGTACGCGAAGCTCGCGCTGGAGCAGGTAGCCAGGGACGCGGGCTATACCCGGGGCGCCCTGTACCACCTGTTCGCCAACAAAGAGGAGCTCGCGCTCGACGTCGTGACGTGGGTGAGCGAGACGTGGGATGCCGAGGTGCGCCGGCCCGCCCTCCGCGAGGAGGACCCCCTGGCCTCGCTCATGGCGATGACCCGGGGGCACACCCTCTACTGCCGTCGCCACGACGGAGCCAAGGTGATGCTCACCCTGAGGGTCGAGTTCACCGGGCAGGACCATCCAGTCGGGCGCGCGATGGACGAGACCTACGATCAGCTCGAGACGGAATGCGCAAAGTTGATCAGCGCTGGTCGCCGTAACGGCTCCATCCCTCCAGGCCCCCCGGCCCGGCTGACCGCAGCCGCCCTCCTCGCGGTCCTTGAATCGGTCGCCATCGAAGTCGCCGGCAAATCTCCCCACGACATCGAGCTCATGACGAGGGCGGTACGAGGGGTCCTCGGTGTCGTACCACACCTGACCTGAACGCCTCTTACCGCTGCCGCTGACTGCCGTGGGGGTCAGCGGCATGCCGTACTTCCCCGCCCGAGACGCCGCGAGCGGACCGGTCGGCTGACACCGTCCGTCGGTGGCAGCGCCGAAGGCGCCGTAACTGACTCACGCGGCGTGCCCAGGATGGCGGTCACGTGGCGGCTCAGGCGCTTCGGAGAGGTCAGGGTGCAGCAGCCCAGCGCCACCGTTACCTGCCCCGGGCCGGCGCCGTGGCCGGGGTGTCCGCGTCGGGTGACGCTGGGAGGGGAGATCGTCGGTGTGTGGGGTGTTGGCTGGTCTGGTGTGTCATGTGCCAAGGCGGTCGCTTGGTCGGTCGCGTGTCGTGGTTAATGAGGGCGGCGCCCGGTGACGTCCTGCCACGCCTTCCGGGCGTCGTCGAGGGCTTCTCGTGCCTGCGGGAGCTTGATGTCGGCGTCGTGGCGGGCGAGTGTCTTCTCCAGCCGCTCTTGTGCCACAGCTATCGCCTGTGTCGCTTTCTGTGCCTCATCCAGCTCCGCTTTCAGCGTGCGGATGTCGCGAGCACGCCGTCTTTGCAGGCGCTGCGCAGCGACAGCTGCGTTCTGGATCTGGATGCTGAACCGGCGCACCGCCTCCTCGGGAAAATCCTTGCCTTCGTAGCGCTCCATGCGCTCCTGCCCGTCGGGCTGCTTCAGGTACACGTAGGAGACGTGCTTGGAGCGGGCGAGCTTGAACCGGACACCCACACTGGCCAAAGGCACCTCATCGCCACCGATGAAGACCGCGTGCTCGTGCAAAATGATCCCGCCCAGCTGCTCGATCCGGGCACCGCAGTGCGGTGTACGCCGTTGCTCCAGGGCGAACTCCGCCCGGCGGACCCGGCGCCGATAGGCCCACTCGGCCCGCTTCACCGCGATTCGGGCCTGCCACGTCTCGCGACGGGCTGCGACCCGCAGTTCTCGCACGGCGTTGCGGGCAGCAGCCAGTGCCTGCCGTTCCTCCTTATGCTCCTCATGGAACGCATACGTCCATCCGCCCGGGAATCGGATGAGCCGCCAGATCGCCCAACCGACGCCCAGGGCAACCAGCATGGTCACCCACCAGATCGCGATCACGGTGCTCTCCCTCCCTGCTCTGCACGGCCGCGCGGTCAACGACAGCAATAGCGGGCTGCGCCAGATCCCGTCAATGCGTCCTACACCAGGACGGAATGCCGCCCGAGCCCAAGCGGGGCGGGCTTACATCATCGTGCCGGGGCGTCGGATGTCCGCGTACATCCGCGCTTTGACCCCGGATTCCCCTGGGGTGCGCCATACCGGAGTGATGCCGGGGGTGGCCCATTGCCGCTGCAGGCCGGCCATCACCACGCGGATGGTCTCTTCGTCGGCGGCGGTGATGTCCAGGACTACCAGCCCCGGCTCGCGGATGTGCTGCTCGTCGACCTGTTCCATGCCTGGATTGACGCGCGCCTCGCACGGTTGGTTCGCCGGCTGACGTACGACCACCCGTACGGGCGACGATGCCCGAGATGCCCGCTAAGAGCCGGACGACGTGGAGACGGGCGCCGCTTGTTGAGCGGGCGGCTGGCACTGGTCCGCCGGCCGCACCCGGCCACCAGCACCGACGGACTCAAGCCGGACCCGCCCCGCCAACTGACCGACCACATCAGCCAGACCGGTTCCGACCACCCTTGACCGGCGTGTGCTTCTCCCTCGTCTGGGCAGCCGCGAACCCCTCTATGTCAGCCCCGTCATTGCCGAGCGGGTCGAGGAAGCAGCGAGGACACCGCGATCGGGCGCCGGGCGCCGAGCCCTCCGCTGCTCTTGGTGCGGCTCCGCTTGGACGTCCCCGCGGCCGAGGTGCCGAGATTCGGGGAAGGGGTACAGCCCTCCAGCGGGTGACCCGGCCGCAGTCCGTGCGGGCGGAGCAGCTTCGGTCGGGGAGCCCCGGTGCCCCCGCGCTCGACCCTTCGACCATGCCGTGACCTAACGCTGTGCATAAACGTTCAAATGGCTGCTCGTGAGCGGCGGGGAGTGAGGGGAGCTCTCCAACGCCGAGATCGGTGCGCGGCTGCACCTGGTCGAGGGCACGGTGAGGGCCCGCTTCAGCGCTCCCTCGGCAAACTCGGTGTACGCAACCGGGTGGAGGCTGCCATCGCCGCCTACGAGGTGGGCCTGATGGGGCGCGGGGGCAGGCTGATCTGCCATTTCTCCTGGCTGTGTTCGTCGGCGATGAACGGCAGGTCCGTCCGCTCTGATTCGACTACGGTGGTGGAGCTATCACACGTGAACGAAGGACGCATATGGCTCGCCCCTACGACCCCGGACCGAAACAGTTCGTCTTCGCTGTCGGTGACGGCAACGACCAACAGGTCTCCGTGAGCGACCCTCAGGAAGCCTACGTGGCATTCTCTGCGTTCTTCCGTGGTCGAGATTCTGACACCTACACCATCAATGATGAATTGTCGGGGCAGAGTTTGGTACTCATGCCCGGGCAAGGTGTGATCTCCCGGATCAAAGACGGGGACCCGCCTCGGTCGGAGTACCTCCGGGTCGACAGGGGCAATCGCTACCTTCCGAGCGCGATGCTGTTCTTCGAGAACGGATTTGCTGGCCTCCGCCACTTCGGCCAGTGGTTCTCCGACCTCGCCGACCTTGATGCGTCACCGGAGACTCGCGGGGCCGCCCGCGCCGCCACGATTACGACGGAAGCAGCGGCGATCGAAGAAGTCGCTCGGATCTGGGGGGATTCGGGCTGCGTGGACCCGAGCGACCAGTTCTATGTGTTCTTCGACTCGCATGGTGTAGACGACGACCGAGCCGAACGAGCCGAATTGCTCAGGTTGATCGAGTTCCTCGGTGTTGAACGAGTCGACGCCCCGGCCGAGGCGGCCGGGGGCGAAGTCTGGGTGCGCACCGACGCACGCCTCGACGTCGAATTTGCACGGTGGTTGTGAACAGATGGTGCGAGATGGGGCTGCACCATCGCCGTGATGCCAGCCGGTGCCGTTCCAGGAGAGACTGAGTCCATGAGCGACGTCGTTTTCACGCGTACGAGCGGATGGATCCCGAACGTGATCCGCGAGGACGGCGAGCTGAAGCTGACGCTCGGTGCCGGGGCCGATGCCAACCACGACCCTCGCACGTTCACCATGCGCTCTGCGTTCGTACTCGCTCTTGATCGACAGGCTGCGGTACGCGTAGCGGTTGCGGCTACCGAAACCTGATGATGACACACCCGGGGTTCCCGGCTGCGCCGTCGCTGCCGTCCATGCCGAAGTTGCCGCCGCGGCCGCCGGAACCGGCGAAGCCGGCGTTGGCGCAGGGTCCGGGAACCGGGGCGGCGGGGCTGCCGCCGGAGCGGCTCTCGCCGCCGCCGGTGCCGAACGGTCACCACCGGCGTCCTCGCCGACGTCGACTTCGAGGTGCTGCTTCAGGCGGTGACGGAAGGCGCACTGCCGTACACATCCGCCGGCGGACAGGTGGATCCGGCCCTGGTCCTGCTCATCGGTCTCAACTCCATGCATCCCAGCGCCGAGAAGGGCTGACCGAGTCAGCCGACGGCACGGTGAACGGTGACCTATCCGGCTGAGAGTTGACGGACCGGTCACGCCACTGTCGTGCGTTTTGACCGACAGCGGGGTACGGATCTGTCACGCCCGTGGCGGTGACCGGTCACGCGTCGGGCAAGCCCAAGGCTTGCCCAGCCTGACCGGCGGTCACCTGGTCCCCGTCCCCGACGCCCGACCGCCTCAGTGCGACCCTCAGGGGTCTCTGGCCACGTAGGTGAGAGCGAAGAGCGGATGTCGGTGGTTCCTGGCATCGGCTCTCACTCGACATGCTCAGCAATGTCGATGAGAAGTAGCAGCACCTGGGAGCGGTGGGGGCGGTCGGCCAGGTAGGTCGGATGTCGATTCGGCGCTTCGACCGCGAAAGATCGGGTGCGTTCCCAGGGCTGCCACACGGCCGAGCCGACGCGAAGATCCGGTGCACCACTCGACCCCCGTGCTTGGAAAGCACGGCGTCGGTCCTGATCAACTTGCGTCGGCCGACACGACACCGAAGGCACCATGAGAGCTGCCGAGCCTGGCTTACGGGAGCATGCCCGACGCACGGTGACAGTCAGACTCTCTCGCCCGGACGGGGGAGGGAGTCGATCCTTGCGGAGGAGGTGGCCCGGCCGCTGCTCACTGCAGGATGGACCCATGCCTCAATCACAGAAGAAGCACCTGGCCGCAGCCCTCACCGCCTGCCTCGGCGCCCTCGCCTACACCGTCAGCAAGGTGGACCTGGCGCGCGAGGGCGACTTGGGCATGCCAGGCTTCCCTGCGCCGGCTGAGGCCTACGCCGCCGTCGCCGACGTCGAGACCGCCCAACTGGCTAACGCGGCCCTTGGCCTGCTGATGGCCGTTGTTGCGCTGCTCCTCGTGCGCCTGCCGCGGACCCCGCTCGTCCGATGGCCAGCGCTAGTCGTCTCCTGGGCGGGCATCGCAATGGTGGGAGCGGGCGTCCTCGGCTTCGGCGCCCGCGCGGCGGGCCTGGCACCGAGCTTGGGCGCCACCCCTCCGCATATGCTCACTGCGCTCACGGCATTGCTCGTCGGCGCCGTATGGGCGGCGGCCTGGACTATCGCCACCGTCTCCGCCACGCGCAGCAGGTGCAGGCTGCACGCCACCAGCGTCAACCTGTGAAGTTCAGAGTCAGCGCCACCGAATCGCCGCGGGCCCCTGCCACCTCGTAGTGCTGACCACAGCTTCGCTCCCGGAGCAAGCACTCAGGTGCTCTCGAATCTCGAGACATCACTTCCATGGGGATTGGGGTGCTCTCACCCCGGACCAACACGCGCTCTCGCTACTCACGTACAAAGCCAGGTCTCCGACGGACGGCTGCTCCCTGCGTCATCGCCGCAGGTCACGACCGTCGACGATCAGTTGTGGCGGGGGCGGACGCCCGGACCGCGTTGTCGGTGGTGGCTGGAAAACGGGTTGATTGACGGTGACGAGCAGCTGCTGCGCGGCCGGGTCTACGGCCAGGACCACGCAAAGCTGGTCCGCGGGCCGCTGGACGCTAGGAAGATCTTCTGCCAGAAGGCACTCATCTTCTTCAGGATCCCGGCGTTGACCACGGCGTTGTCGAAGGACACCGAGATCTCGAGGATGGACAGGATCGCCACGATCCCGAAGCCGGTCCACCCTCCGTATAACAGCGCCGCGACCAGGCCGAGCGCGGTGACCGCGAACGACCAGCCGAACGTTTTCAGAAGCACTGGCTGCTACCCCATCATGTTTAAGAGCTGTGTATTCGGCTCGACCAACTGTCACAGCAGGACACGCAGCCCCAACCGCCGACTTGCGAAGCCTCAATGGGAACCGCCTTGTTGTCCACGTCCACGGACAGCACCCCCATATCAGCAACCAACGGAACAACAGATGCAGCCGGAGCGTCGTCTCCTCCACCGCCGTGAACTATCGGCCATACCACGACGGCGACTGATCATTCTCAGGCAATGTTCCAGAGGCCCGAACCAGTGCCAGCCGTCACTCACTGTGTGCACTTCGCGAAGCTGAGCCAGAATCGCAACCCGTGAACATCGCGGCGCAGCCGCGACCGCCATACGCCTCCCGCACCGATGAATAAGCGCTGTCAGTTCCCGCAGGCAAAGCCGGGGCCAGGGTGCCGCGGCTGCGCTGCCCCTTTTGGCGGGCCGTCTCCTGTTCCTGCGCGGCTTCTTCGAGGGCCTCCATGAGGTGCTTGCTGACCCGCATTGCTGCGGCGTCGTGGTGGGCGCGGACCGTCGTGGAATCCACGCTGACCAGCGACAAGTCCGTCCTTCCCACGCGGGCCCTCTCGGCGATCAAGCCTTCCAGCAGGGCAGTGAAGACACCGGCGTCCCGCCAGACGCGGAAGCGTCCGTAGACAGTCGCCCAGGCCCGAACTCGGCAGGCATCTCCCGCCACTGGGCGCTGGACCGGAACCGCCAGATCACCCCCTCGAACTGCTCCCGCAACCGCTCGGGGTACGGACCGGATCTACCGATCGGCAAGTACGGCTCGATGAACTTCCACTGCGCATGCGTGAGTTGGCTGCGCGTCACGACCACACTTCCTACCGGATTCCACCCCACAAAGAGGACAGAACCCAGCAACTGATCATGACATCACACAGGCCCTAGATCATCCGGCTTCGCGGCGGCATGAATGCCCCAACCGCCATTGGCGACCCGCACCTTGCTAGTCTCTCCGGATGTTCATCGTGATGTTCATCTGACGGTCCTGGGTCTCTCCCGTCCAGGTTCTGATCCGTTGAGGGTGCGGTCTGTCCTGCCCTCCGGACCTCGATAACCGTCAGATTCTTGGCGGCCGCGCGTTCAGCGTCGGTCGCACATCATCGGAGCTTCTTCGTGCTCGCAGTGCTTCTCCTTCCCGGCGCGCTTCGCGCCTTCCTCCCCGCCCTCATCGGTCGGTCCGCTCTCGCGATGGGAGGTCTTGCTCTCCTCTTCGCCGTCCAGGACAGTACGGGTTCGTACACCCAGGCCGGGTTCGCAACAGCGGCGTTCGGAATCGCCAACGTCATCGCCGCCCCCTGGCGGGCGCGGGCCATCGATCGATTCGGTCAACGGATCCCGCTCACCACGATGGCCTCGGGTCAAGCCTCGGGGTTCATCGCTCTCGCGCTCATCACAGAGGCCGACGGGGTTGCGGCTATGTGGTTCCTCGTCCTTAGCGTGGTTGTCGGCCTGACATCTCCACCCCTGGGCGCAGCGATGCGAATGGTCTGGGCATCGCTCACGACGGCCGGTTACCAGCGAACAAAGGCATTCAGCATCGACGCGGTTTGCGAAGAGCTCCTCTTTGTCGGTGGTCCCGTGATTATCACCGCGGTTGTCGTGGCCAGTTCTCCCAGCATCGGGCTCTGGGTGACCGCGGCAGCGGTTTGCCTCGGCACTGCAGCGATGACGTCCAGTGCATCGTCGAAGGCGCTGCGGGGAAGCACGGGCGGGAGTGGCGCCCGAGGTGATCACCCGTTGCGACAGCCGGGCTTCGCAAGGGTATTGATCGTTCTGCTGGGCGTCGGGGGTGTATTGGGCGTCGCTGAGATCACAGCGCCGGCCGTCGCTGCGCAGCATGATGCTGTGGCAGCTTCAGGCTGGCTCCTTGCGGCCTTTGCTGGCGGAAGTGCTCTCGGAGGGTTTCTTCATGGGCAGCTGAACCTTGAGGCGGGCATCGGCAAGAGACTGTTCGGCCTGTGCGTCAGCATGGGACTTGCCGCTGTGTTCGTGTCCCAACTGGACACACTCGGTCTCTTTGCCGCGGGCCTCGCGCTCGTCGGCCTGTTCCTCGCCCCATCCCTCATCACCGGATACCTCATTGCCGACACCATCGTTCCGGACACCAGCCGGACGGAAGCGTCGACATGGATCAACACCTCCGTAAACCTCGGCGCGTCGCTGGCATCCGCCGCAGCTGGTGTGGTCATCGACAGGTCCGGCGCTTGGCTCGTTCTCTTGCTCGTGGGCGTGGTCGCTCTCGCGCTCGCCTCAGCTGTGCCATTCACACGGCTGCGCAAGACTGAGCCGCCCGCGGCCTATGAGACGCGTGGCTGAGCGACTCGGTGCCGCAGCACAGCCTCTCTGCCCGGGCATACGAGGCAGCCTCTCGGGTCAGCGCAGCCGGGCCGGGCGGTATGGCAGCGGTGCGGGTGCCGCTTATCCGAAACGGGTGCACGACAACAGCAGGGGACCAACGACCTCGCCCGCCATAAGGCCGACCAGCGCCTCCGGCTCTGGCTGATCACCCCGCAGCCAGGCGGGCGCCCCACAGCACGGGCCTGTAACTGCTGCTTCCGGTCTTGCAGTGCAGCATTCGCACGGCCCTGGCATACCTCCTGAGGTGACGGCGTTGTGAGGGGCACAGACGGCTGTGTCGCTCAGCGGGTAGCGAGTCATGCTGTTCGGTTGGCGCGGACACTCCAGCACTTCCCCGACCTGGTCGCCTGCCGCGCGCCAGTTCCCGTACGGCCTGGTCCTCGACGGCGAAGTGGTCGCGTGGTCGCAAGGCCGGCTCCTGACGAGGTCACGTTCGGGTGCGTTCGTCTCTTCGGTGGCTGCCCTTGCAACGGCTGGCTGGGGGTGAGCGCGTCGCCGCGTGTCCGGCGCGGGGGCGTGCTCATGGGGCCGGTACAGGGTGCGGTGCACCGGGCGCGGTTCTACGTGGCGGACATGCACTGCGGGAAGCCACCGGGCGAGGCATCGACGCCGGGCAAGGCGGGCAGGAAAGCGGATCGTGCCCGGACCCCAGCCCACTTCTGAAGCTGACGTTTGTCCTCGCTATCGCCGACACCCTCTGCGGCAACGCGCTTGCCACCGCCTTCGGCGTGCGCGACACCGGCGGTATCGACGGGATCCGGCACACTCTCCAGATCGTCATCGCAGCGATCCTCACGCCAATGCTCTCGTAGCGCCCTTGTGGTCCCGACGACAGACTGACCGCTCCGAGGTCCAACCTGAACAGGCCGCGCGGCCAAGGCCACGCCGCCTGTTGCCGGTACCTGTGGGTCATTGGCCTTCAGCGGTGGTAGAGCCCCATGAGCGTGCCGCTGGCCAACTGGCGCTTGTTACGGCCGCGTGCACGTCGTCCGCCGTGGCGTCGTCGGGCAGGGAGACCGGCTCGGGCAGCGCGTAGATGCGGAAGAAGTACTTGTGCGCCTGGTCGCCGGCCGGCGGGTTGGGTCCTCCCCAGCCGAAGTCCCCGTAGCCGTTGCGCTCCGCCCGGCCTCGCCCGTGGAGTAAGCGGGCGTCCGACAAGCCGTGGCAGGGCCGTTCGCCCCGTTGGCCGCCGTAGAGCCGCCGATACGGACGCTCGAACGGCACGCGGCGCCAGCGCCGCACCCCGCACGGCCGAACGTACCCCGCCGCCGAAGGCACCGGTGGTGCTGTCCGAGAAGCGCGGCGATCTACTTCATCGGGGCAGCCAGCTGTCGGCGAAGGCGGAGCGCTCCCGTGTGCGCTGCGCCTTCGCCCTGGTGTCAGGAGGGCGCGTTGGGCAGGCGGCCGTCGCTGAGGGCTTGGGTGAAGGTGGTGTAGTCGTTTTGGGTCTGCTGGGCGTAGGCGAGGGCGAACGTGGCGATGGCCTGGTCGAAGGTCGTGTCGTGGCCGAGGTAGGCGGCGATGGGAACGCGGTTGCCTGAGCGGGCGTGTCCGCGGGCCAGTGCCCGGCCGCAGAGTCCGGCGTACTGGTGCATCAGACTGCCGGACATGCCCTGGGTGTTCGCGGAGCCTTTCATGTCGAGCAGTTGCCGCCAGTAGAAGTGACGTCCCGTTGGTCCGGTGGACCAGCCCAGAAAGATGTCGCCGAAGGCCTGCAGCAGCCTCTGCCCTTCCACCACCCGCTGCCCCTGGTGGGTCACGGACACGTCTACGTACGGGGCGAGGACCGAGGGCTCAGCCTCCTTGGCCTGTAGCAGCAGGAACTCGCCTGCGGCCCGTCCCTGCAGCAGCAGGACGTAGCAGCGGGTACCGACACTGCCGATGCCGACCACCTTGCGGGCCGCATCCACGATCCGGAATCGGTCCAGTAGCCGGGCCTGTGCCAAGGGCAGGCTGGCACGGTAGTCCTCGAAAACGTGCTCGACCACGGCGCGGCCTTGATCGTCGACCGGTTCGATCAGTGGCGGGGAATGGACGAACCGGGGCGTGCCGTCAGGACCAGGCTTGGTGAGTTCCGCGACCGCCTTGCTGCTGCCGGTCTCCCGTGCCCGATCCAGGGTGCGGTGGAGCCGCGCGCGCTGCAGCGCGTTACCGATTTCCTGGAGTAGATCGTCGGCCGCGACGTGCTCGTACCAGACGGCGAGCTCTGTGGAAGCGGCTAGGACTTGTCCGGCCGATCATGTGCGGAGCCAGATGGTGAGGGCTGCGGCGGTTGCGGTGCCCAGGTAGACGTAGAGGCGCTTGTCGTAGCGCGTGGCCACCGCCCGGTGCTGCTTGAGTTTGTTGATGGCCCGTTCGACAGTGTTGCGTTTCTTGTACCGCTCTTCGTCGAAGCCGGGTGGTCGTCCGCCGCGTGAGCCTTTGCGGAGGCGGGCGGCCTGGCTGTCGACCTTCTCCGGGATGGTGTGCCGGATCCCTCGACGCCGCAGGTACTCGCGGCAGGGCCGGTTGCTGTATGCCTTGTCGGCCGCGAGAGAGTCAGGTTTCGCGCGGGGCCTGCCCGGCCCCGTCCGCGGGACGCTGATCTTCTCCAGGACCGACTTGAACTGCGTGCAGTCCGCCCGCTGGCCCGGTGTGACGATCAGAGACAGCGGGCGGCAGCTGCCGTCGGCACTCAGGTGGAGCTTGGTGGTGAATCCGCCGCGCGAGCGGCCCAGACCTTCACCTCCAGCACCACCTCCACCAGGCGGGCGACCAGGCTCTGCCACGGCGTTTCGCCCTGGTGTTCTGGGACTTCGGCCCCCTTTGACGCGGGGGCCGGCGGCGGATCGGTGCGGGCGCCCGCGGCATGCTGGTGCGCACGCACGATGGTGGAGTCCACCGAGATGTCCCAGTCGATTTCCCCCGCCGC